>JAJFTS010000220.1 GCA_021372815.1 Deltaproteobacteria bacterium
CGCGAAATACTCCTTTGCGGACATCATTTCCAAAAATCACCGGATGCTTCGCCTTTTCGACATCCTGCCCGACATTGCCGAAAGCGCGAGCACCGTGCTGATCGAAGGCGAAAGCGGCACGGGGAAGGAACTGGTTGCCCGTGCCATTCACAATTTGAGCGCCAGAAAACGCCAGCCGTTTATTGCAGTCAATTGCAGCGCCCTGCCGGACACGCTCCTGGAATCCGAACTCTTTGGTTACAAGGCAGGCGCTTTCACCGACGCCAAGAAGGATAAGCCCGGTCGGTTTCAACTGGCCGAAAACGGTACGCTGTTTCTCGATGAAATCGGCGACATCACGCCTGCCATGCAGGTGAAGCTGCTGCGCGTCGTGCAGGAAAAAACCTACGAGCCACTGGGCGCTACAAAAAGCATTGAACACAATGTGCGCCTGATTGCGGCTAGCAATAAGAATTTGGAGGATCTTGTCCATCAGGGACATTTCCGCGAAGATCTTTTCTACCGAATCAATGTTTTTAAAGTCAGCCTGCCGCCGCTGAGAGAACGTATGGAAGATATTCCCCTGCTTACGGAGCACTTCATCGCCCGCTTCAACACCCTGCAAAAAAAAGACATCACGGGCTTAAGCGACGAAGCGATGACGGTATTGATGTCGTATGCCTATCCGGGCAATATCCGCGAATTGGCCAACATGATTGAACGGGCTTTTATTTTGTGTAAAGGCGGCCTGATCGAAAAGAAACATCTGCCGGAATCTCTGTTCGCGAATCCCGCGATCCAGGATGATTCGGCATCTTTGCGGGAGGCGGCCTCGGCCTGTCTGATGTCCGCGCTTAAGCAAAACAACTGGAACCGCCTGAAAACCGCAAAGCAACTGGGCATGCACAAAAGCACCCTTTACCGCAAAATCAAATCTCTGGAACTTTCCCTTCCGAAATAAGCCACACAGATGAATGCAATAATGCGACCCTGTCGCAGCCAGAAGTCGCATAATTGCGACTAGTGAAAGTATTCAACTGAAGCGGGTCAATACTATCTATTTAATATAACGACGTTATTATTTAGATCTGTATCTGGCATTCTTCATGCAAAATCAACTTATGAAACACAGGTGAACGAACCGTTCACTGAATCAGAAGCGAGGATTTATGAAAATTGCCCTGTCGGTATGGAAAGATTGCATCTCCACAGTTTTTGACGCGGCGGACCAGTTGCTGCTGGTTGAAAATGACGGTGACGGCGCGCTCAAACGCACCCCTTTCCGGCTCAACTCCTCCGACGGTCCGGCGCGGGCCATGCAGCTAAAGGGAATGGGAATCGACGTGTTGATCTGCGGCGCGATTTCCCGGCCACAGGAAGCGGCAATTGCGGCCTCCGGCATTACAGTTTATCCGTTTGTGCGCGGTTCGGTTCAGGAGATCATCGCCGCTTACGAGAGCGGCCAATTACATACGGCGGCCTTTGCGCTGCCCGGCTGCCGCGGACGGGGTTTCGGCGCAGGGCGGGGGAGACAAAACAGCAACGGGTGCCCTTGGAAATAAACGGGATTTTTGAAGAATGAAAACAACAGACGGCATAAAAAAATAGGGAGAAAAAACATTGAACCAGTATATTCCCAAAGAGATTTTCTTTACCAAAGGCGTCGGCACACATAAAGAACAGCTTCATTCTTTTGAACTAGCGCTGCGCGACGCGGGCATTGAAAAGTGTAACCTTGTGCAAGTCTCGAGCATTATGCCGCCGGGTTGCCGCATCATTTCGCGGTCGGAAGGATTAAAAAAACTTCAACCGGGGGCCATCACTTTTTGCGTCATGAGCCGGTGCTGCAGTGACGAACCCAAAAGATTGATTTCGGCATCGGTTGGCTGTGCGATTCCCGTGGATAAAAAAGCTTACGGCTATATCAGTGAACATCACGCCTTCGGCTACACCGAGCGACAGACGGGCGACTACGCGGAAGATCTGGCGGAGGGCAGGGAATGGGTGGCGGCCGTGGTCGTAAGGGCGGACCGCTTGCCGGCGGCGCGGTGGGCGCCTGCCGGTGTCCTAATTGCGGCCATACGCAGCCGCATGAACGAGGCGTGCCCTGCACGCAGGTTCAGTGCCCGAAGTGCAAAACATCGATGGTTCGGGAATAGATAAACAATCGCATGAAAGGAGGATTTTTATCATGCCAAGAGGAGATTCAACAGGCCCCATGGGAATGGGCCCGATGACCGGTCGCCAGGCCGGATATTGCGCCGGCTACCACATGCCCGGTTTTTTAAATATTGCCGGAGGACGCGGTATGGGAATGGGTTATGGACGTGGCGCGAATTTAGCAGGACGCGGCGGCGGATTCAGGCGGCGTAGTCGATTTTTCGCCACTGGTATGCCGGGCAGAGCGCAGTTCGGCGGTTTTGCGGAGTCATTTCAGCAAGCCGATCCGGAAATGGAAAAGCAGGCACTGAAAAGTCAGGCAGAATATCTGCAATCAGAAGTGGACGCGATTAAAAAGCGCCTTGACGAGCTGAATGCAAAAGCCCAGGCAAAATAATTCCCGCGATCCGGAAGTTCAAAAG
>JAJFTS010000246.1 GCA_021372815.1 Deltaproteobacteria bacterium
ACACTAAATTTCTGAGGATTGATTATGAAAACAAAATTTATTTTTGTCACGGGCGGCGTTCTTTCTTCTCTGGGAAAAGGTCTGGCGGCAGCTTCAATTTCAGCTCTTCTGGAATGCCGCGGTCTGAAAGTCAGCAATCAAAAACTGGATCCTTACATTAATGTCGATCCCGGCACAATGAGTCCTTTTCAGCACGGTGAAGTTTTCGTGACCGACGACGGCGCGGAAACGGATCTCGACCTGGGACATTATGAAAGATTCTGTTCCACCTGCATGGGAAAGAGAAACAATCTCACCACCGGACAGGTTTATTATTCCGTCATTTCCAAAGAAAGACGAGGCGATTATCTGGGCAAGACTGTGCAGGTTATTCCTCACATTACCAACGAAATAAAGGATTATATCAGGGAGACGGCGGCCGGTTTTGATGTCTCCATCGTGGAAATCGGCGGCACGGTCGGTGATATCGAAAGCCTTCCCTTTCTGGAAGCCATCCGCCAGTTCCGCAATGAAGCAGGGAGAGACAACGCCATTTTTATTCATTTAACCTGGGTGCCGTTGATCAAAACCGCGGGCGAGGTTAAAACAAAACCCACGCAGCACAGCGTCAAGGCTCTCCGGGAAATCGGTATTCAACCGGATATTCTGCTTTGCCGGACGGAAAATTTCCTTTCCGAAGACATCAAATCCAAAATCGCTCTTTTCTGCAATGTGGAGGTCAATTCCGTTTTCACAGCCAAGGATGTCAGCTGCATTTATGAAGTGCCTCTGATTTATCATCGAGAGGGACTGGATGCCAAAATTGTCGATCTGCTCAATATCTGGACGGGACAACCCAAGTTGGATGCTTGGGAAGAAGTGGTCAGCAAATTCAATAATCCTCCTCATGAGGTATGCATCGGCATTGTCGGCAAGTATGTCAATCTGACCGATTCTTATAAAAGTCTCAATGAAGCGCTGATGCACGGAGGTATAGCCAATAACTGCCGTGTAAAATTAAAATTCATCGATTCGGAAAAAATTGAAGCAGAAGGCATCGGCAAAAACCGGGATGATATTGATGCGATTCTGGTTCCCGGCGGCTTCGGCATCCGCGGCATCGAAGGAATGATTATGGCCGTCAGGTACGCGCGGGAGAAAAAGATGCCTTTTTTCGGAATCTGCCTCGGAATGCAGATGGCTGTTGTGGAATACGCCAGAAATATCTGCGGACTGGAGAAAGCCAACAGTTCCGAATTTGATTCCCAGACGCCTTATCCGGTCATTGACCTGCTTCCCGAACAGCGCAACGTCAAGGACAAGGGCGCTTCCATGAGATTGGGCGCATGGCCGTGCGTCGTCGAACCTGATTCTTTCGCCTTTACCGCTTACGGGCAGAAAAAAATCTCGGAGCGGCATCGTCACCGTTACGAATTCAACAACGATTACAAAAAAACTCTCACGGACAAAGGACTAAGGATAACCGGAATGTCGCCCGATGGACGGCTGGCGGAAATCGTGGAGATAAAAGACCATCCCTGGTTTCTGGGATGCCAATTCCATCCGGAATTTAAATCGAGGCCGATAAAACCTCATCCGCTCTTCAGCAGATTCATTGAAGCCGCCCTGAAGAATGCTCAGAAAAAGGAACAGAAAACAAAACAGAAGAAGAAAAACAGCAAAACTAATTAACGATATTGGAAAAGAATTTATAACTGTTGCGCCCTGTTGTTTTTACATCGTACATGGCGGTATCGGACTTTTTCAGCAGCGAATCGATGTCTTCACAGTCGTCGGGATAAACCGCGATGCCGATGCTGGCCCTGGAAGTAATTTCTTTGCCGGCCAGTGTAAAAGGTTTCTGAAAAGCTTTCAGAACCACTTTCGCAACTCCCGCGGCGTATTCTACCTTCCCCAGATCGGACAACAAAACCACAAATTCATCGCCGCCCAGACGGGCTATGGTATCGTTCTGACGTAAAATACCCGTCAAGCGGGAAGCAACCTCTTTGAGCAACTTATCGCCGACCATATGCCCTAAAGTGTCGTTGATCTCTTTGAAATGATCGAGGTCCAGCATCATGACCGCCAGCTTATTTTTGTTTCGTTTGGATTGGGCAAGAGCTATCTGGAGACGATCCATAAACAACATGCGGTTGGGTAATCCGGTTAGAGCGTCATGAGTAGCCATATAATTCAGTTTACGGTCCATTTCCTTACGTTCCGTAATATCGCGGATGATTCCTTTGAATCCCGTCGGTATGCCGGAAAAATCTTTTTGCAGAGATACGGAAGCTTCAATGTATCTTTTCGTGCTGTCTTTTCTTATAATCTGCCAGTCGAATTCCTTGGTGGGATTTCCTGTCTTGAAAACCTTATTGAAAGCCTGATAGACTTTTTGAGCTGTTTCCTCATCCGTGTATACCTTGTAATTCAAACCGGTCAATTCTTCCCTGCGGTAATAGGTCATTTGACACAAAGGATCGTTGAAAAACGTCAAATTGCCGGCAAGATCAACCTCAAAATAACCTTCCTGGATGTTTTCAAGAATCGTTCTGTACTTTTCCTCGCTTTGGCGAAGCGATTCTTCCGCTTTCTTTCGTCCGTTAATATCACGGAGATTAATGATCAAAGCATCTACAACATCACTATTGGAAATATTTCCGGCAACGGATTCGAAAGTAAGCCAGTTTCCGTCTTTATGACGAAGACGCACTTCCGAACGCGAAGGATAGGCGTGCACATCGCTGAATAATCTTTTAAATTCATCGCCGACAAACCTCACATCATCCGGATGAATATTGTCAAATCCTCTGCCGCCGACTCTTTCCTCCGCCGTAAATCCCAGAAACTTTTCAATTGCCGGATTTTCATAGGTTACAATTCCTTCCCTGTTCACGATCACAATAATATCCGAAGACTGATCGGTAATCGTTTTGAACAGTTGTTCCTCACGATGAAGTTTCCCTTCCATACGCTTGCGCTCGTTAATATCCATAAAACTGCCGAGCGCAGCCTGCTCCTCTTTGTACATAATGGAAGTAACCGTCTCCAGAACCCAGATTATATCGCCATTTTTTCTGATAAACCTGTACTCGTAAGGCTCAAAACTTTCCTTTTTCAAGCATTTAATCGCCTGATTTCTGACCTTTTCGCGATCATCGGGATAAATATTGCGGAGAGAATCATTTCCCAGAAGTTCTGCATCGCTATAGCCCGTTATCTTTTGATACAACTCGCTGACATAGACGAATTTGCCGTGCTGTACGATGTAAATTCCCACACCGGCGTTGGCGATAATGTCTTTCGCCAGATGGTACAAATCGTCCTTGGAGGATTTTTTCTTATTATCGGATTTGTCTTGTGATTTCTGCTTTGTTGCCATCTTTATTCAAACCATACTAATTTTTCTGATGAATACAGTAATCCACGCATTATCAATCAAATTAAATAATTTTTGAATATTGCGTCACAGAAAATCGATGAATCTTATGTTTTTCTGGAATATATTAAAGGCTCGTTTATATGAACAAAACATTGCCTGTCAAGAAAAATTTTTAAAGAGATTAGAGTGTTATTGATTATCCGATTCAAAATACCGTTGTCATTTTTTGTGAAAAAGTCCAATTGTACGAATATAAAATCACTCAATTTATACTTGACAGCCCCCGATAATTGGGCTAGATATCGCCACCTTAGATAATGAAACTCGAATATTACAAGCGCAGGCTGTAATATTGATGAGTTGAACCATCCCGAAAGAATTTTACGGGAATAAATATTTATAAAAGATTTCAGGAGGAAACCTTTGGCAACACACAAATCAGCATTAAAACGCGACCGTCAGAACAAGGAGCACCGCAAGAGCAACGTAGCCGCCAAATCCGCTTTAAAAACAAAAATCAAAGCGGTCGTTACAGGCGTGGAAAGCAAAAACAAAGAAAATTCTCTTAACGCGTTAAAAACTGTCATTCCAGCGCTAAGCAAAGCGGGAGCCAAGGGATTAATTCATAAGAAAAACGCCTCGCGCAAAATTTCGCGGCTGACCAAAAAAGTAATGACACTCGCTAAAAACGAGTCCAGATAAATCTGGACGAAATTTGAAGCGTAAGTGGAATTATCCCCGAAGCGAAGTGGATGGGGATAAATAACACTATTAAATTCGGCTGAATTCAGAGGCCGGTTTCAAAACCGGCCTTATTTATTTGAAATTTTCATTTTCTTCTTTCTGCAAATATTTATATTTGCTTTGTCAGCAATAATCCTTTAGAAATTACATATCATGAAGAACAATCAACACGATGATTCGTCCTACGGCAATTTAATAGTGGAAATCGGCCGCCTTTTTATCAACAGGCCTTACAAAGCTAAAACGCTGGAATATCCCGGTAAAGAAAAACTGATCGTCAATGTATCGGCTTTCGATTGCACAACTTTTGTCGAAACTGTTTTGGCGCTTGCCCGGTGTGCCGCTTCCGGAAAAATTTCCAGCTGTGAATTCCGGAAAAATTTAAAATTAATCCGTTATCGTTACGGAAAGATTAACGGATATTCTTCACGTCTGCATTATTTTACCGATTGGCTGAGAGATAATGAAAAAAAGAAAATCTTAATTGACATTTCGCGCCGACTCGGAGGCACCTCCCGACGTAAAAAAATTAATTTTATAACTGCTCATCGAGAGTTTTATCCGGCGCTGAAAGGTAAAGAACAACTGGCCGGGATGTCGGTGATAGAAAAAAATCTTTCCCGCAGGAATTCCTGTGTAATTTATAGAGAAAAAATCGACACCCAAAAAACCGAAATCCAAAACGGCGATGTTATTGCCTTTGCCGCGAATCAGGAAGGACTGGACGTGGCACATATGGGTTTTGCGCTATGGGAGGGAAAAAGCCTGCGCCTGCTTCATGCTTCCAGCAAAGAGGGCTCTGTAGTAATTTCTAAAAAAACTCTGGCGGCTTATCTGAAGTCCAACAAAAAATTCACCGGCATCATCATCGCCCGCCCTTTATAGGATACTTACAAAATCATTTCACCGATTTCAAATTAAAGATGATATCAAGGCGGCAGTGAAACTCAAATTGCTGGAACGCAGTGAACTGGAATTTGTAAGTCGAATTATCCAATTCCGATTTATCGGAATTGGAAACTGTCCCATCTCAATGGGGCGAGGAGTAGGCTCCGCAGGCGTATATTTTACACGTTGAGGAAGCTGACGATGCAGCCAACAAAGGTAAGCGAATGAAAATTAATTATTATCATGGTTTTTCGAAATGATGATAATCCTTCGGCTGATCAAAATTGCCGCCCCAGTGCCAGCCGCGCTTTAAGAATTCCTGAACCACGGCATGATTGGCCGTTAATGTTCCGCTTTCCTGCGGAAGGTATTTCGCCCCTTCCGGAGCTACCACGCCATTCGGATAAACGACCGGATTCTGCACCGGGTTGATGTCGATGGCCTTCCCCAGCGAATGCATGGATAATTTTGTTGTTCCTTCAATGACCCGGAAATTAAAAGAGGATGTATTATTATCGGCCATGGATTCATAATCATTCCACTGATAAGCGACGATGGGAATGACTTTCCCGATGGGAAACAGAATTCTTTCGATAAAGTTGAAAACTTCATAAACATCATCTTCCCGTTCCCTGTTGACAATAACCTGTCCCTGATGTTTTCTGCCGTCAAAAGAATAATACCAGACATCGATCATCGATAAAACATCAATAATCTCCGTTGGCGCGTTTGTTCCTTCTATCGCT
>JAJFTS010000267.1 GCA_021372815.1 Deltaproteobacteria bacterium
ATCAGCTGATTTTGCAGACGTCCCTTGAGAAATTCCAAAACGTCTTTTTTTACTTCTTCCGCCGGTTTTTTCAAAACATCTTTAAGCAGCGCCAGACTTTCATCAAGGAGGAAATTAAGACTCAGGGAATACCCGCGTGAAAGAATGATATTGATGATACCCAGTGCCTGACGACGCAGAGCGTAGGGATCGGCTGTACCGGTCGGCGGCAGGCCCACTCCGAAGAAACCGGTAATGGTGTCAATTTTATCGGCAATGCCGACAATGGCGCCTTCATCTGTTTGCGGCAGATCGCCGCCCGCAACCACAGGCAGATAGTGTTCATAGATGGCATTGGCGATTTCCGGTTTTTCTCCGGCTAAAAGAGCGTATTCACGGCCCATGATGCCCTGAAGTTCCGAAAATTCACCAACCATCAGCGACTCCAGATCGGCCTTGGCCAGAAGAGCGGCACGATCGACATTCTTCTTGACGGATGGTTTGACCTTGGACGCGATTTTTACAGCCAGTTTGCGGAAACGCATAACTTTTTTGTGCGAAGTCCCCAGCAGAGTATGGAAAACGACTTTCTTGAGCGATTCCACGCGATCTTCCAGCGGGACTTTTTTATCTTCTTCAAAGAAGAATGATGCATCGGCAAGCCGCGCCCGCAGAACCCTTTCGTTGCCTTTGGCCACCACGCTGATATCGCGGGGTTTGGTATTGCTGATGGCAATGAAATAAGGCAGGAGTTTTCCGTCATCATTGACGACTGGAAAATATTTCTGGTGAGAGATCATCGTGGTAGTCAGAACTTCCTTGGGGATTTTCAGATATTCCTCTTCAAAACCGCCGCGCACAACGACCGGATATTCCACGATAAAGCTGACGGTTTCCAGCAGGTCATCCGTGTAAAAAAGTTTCCCGCCGACTTCCTCCGCCGACTTTTGTGCTTCTTCAAGAATCAGTTTTTTTCTTTCTTCCTGATCGGCGATGACAAAATTTTCTCTGGCTTTGTTTAAATAATCATCAAAACCGGTCACGGCAAAAGGTGCCGGGCTCATAAAACGATGACCGCAGGATGTATTGCTGCTTTCGATGTCTTCAATCTTCAACGGAATAACATCGCCGCCGTAGAGCGCCAGAATCCAGTGCACCGGGCGGGCGAAACGCAGACCGTAGTCGGCCCAGCGCATCGATTTACGAAAAGGTATTGCCAGCATGAAATCTTTGAGGATATCAGGGAGAAGTTCTTTTGTCGGCTGTCCGGCGACGGTCTTGCGGGCGCCGAGATATTCGCCTTTTTCTGTTGTAATGGTTTCCAGTTGGGAAACATCCAAACCCTGTCCCCGGGCAAAACCGGTGGCCGCTTTGGTCGGCTGGCCGTTTTCATCAAACGCGGCTTTCTTAGCCGGTCCCATCTTCTCAATCGTCTGATCTTCCTGTTTCGGCGCCAAATCCCTGATATACAGAACCAGACGGCGTGGTGTAGCCAGGCACTTGATGCCGTCGAAGGCTATGCGTTTTTCCGTAAGCGATTTGCGGATAATTTCTTCCATATCCACCACCGCCTTGGATAAAAATCCCGCGGGAATTTCTTCGGTGCCAATTTCAAAAAGCAGTTCGTTGCTCATTTTGTCTCCAGATATTCTAAGATCTATTTAAGAGGGGATATCCCATTTCTTCACGTTGTTTTAAGTATAATTCGGCGCTGATTCTGGCCAAATTTCTTACCCTTCCGATGTAACTGGTGCGCTCCGCCACGCTGATCGCGCCGCGGGCATTGAGCAGATTAAAGGTATGCGAACATTTCAGACAGTAGTCGTAAGCGGGCAGGGGAAGATTTTTTTCGGCAATGCGCAGAGCTTCCTCTTCGTAAGTATCAAACAGTTTGCGCAGCATGGGAATATCGGCCACTTCAAAATTGTAAGTCGAAAATTCTACTTCACTGCGGTGATGAACGTCACCGTATTTGATTTTATCCGTCCACTGCAGATCATAAACGTTGTTGACGCCCTGGATATACATGGCAATGCGTTCCGTGCCGTAAGTCAGCTCGGCGCAGACGGGACTGCAGTCGAAACCGCCAACCTGCTGGAAGTAGGTGAACTGGGAAATTTCCATGCCGTCGAGCCATACCTCCCAGCCCAGTCCCCAGGCGCCCAGTGTCGGGGATTCCCAGTCGTCCTCCACGAAACGGATGTCATGATCCAGCGGATCAATACCGAAGCTCTTCAATGAATCAAGGTAGAGCTCCTGAATGTTCACCGGTGAAGGTTTCATGATAACCTGGTACTGGTAGTAGTGCTGCAGACGGTTGGGATTTTCACCATAGCGGCCATCGGTCGGACGGCGTGAGGGCTGAACATAACCTACATTCCACGGTTCCGGTCCCAAAGCGCGCAGGCAGGTGGCAGGATGAAATGTTCCGGCTCCCACTTCCATGTCGTAGGGCTGTTGAATGACACAGCCTTTGGAATCCCAGTATTTTTCGAGGGCAAAAATCAATTCTTGAAACGTCACAGTTTTCTCCTTGCGGTTTTAAAAGAAAAATTTGTCAAAACGGTCAATTTTTTAACTTAAAAATAACCGGCAGTAAGTAACATGTTCAGCCGTATGGTGTCAATATAAAAAGGATAAAGTGAGATAAGCCTTCCGATGACGTTTCGTGTGACATGGACCAAATCTGTCCACCTAAAAACCAAATGCTCGGCCTTCAGTTTTTAGTCCATTATTCCTTAACTACTTAATTACTTAAAACTTAAATCTTGAGTCTATCTTTTACAACCCCCTCATAAACTCCGGCCGCAACAGGCGGGGATCCTTACTGGAGAGGATGGCATTCAACTGTTTGAGCACCTTGGCCTTTTCTTTGGGCATCGAGCCCCGAATCGAAAAATAATTGGAAGCGTGCATGGAGCTGAAAAAGCAATTGGTAAAAGTTGACTGCTCCACCATCCCTTTCAATTCCTGCAAAGAATCAAACGGCGTAATCAGTTCAAACTCGCCGCGTTCCAATTCCTTGTAAATCGGCGTTTCCGGTATCAGCGTCAGCGTCAGTGCGCCGGCGTAGTCCGGATCCATTTCCGTTAAAATTCTGGCCGACTCCGACACATGTCTTGCGCTGCCTTTGATGCCGCCCAGGCCAAGGATAACTGTCACCGAAAGGAGAATGCCGGCCTCCTTTACTTTTCTGCCCGCTTCCACCATTTCATCGTGCGTGGCGTTTTTCTTAATCCGCTTCAGGACCTCGTCATCCCCGCTTTCCACGCCCATATACAGAATGCCGAGCTTTTGCTCCTTGAGCGTTTTTAATTCCGCAACCGAACGCCGGAGAATATCCTGCGGCGTGGCGTAGCTGGCAATGCGCTCAAGGTTCGGGAACTTTTTGTTCAGATACTGCAACGCTTTCAGCAGCTTCGGATAGGGATAGACCAGGGCGTCTCCGTCCTGAAGAAAAACCCGCCTGCCGTCCCAGTCCTGCAGTATGGCGTAAACAATGTCGGGCTGCCCCGGCACCCACATCCCGCGATTCATATACAGGGACATCGCGTCGATTTCCTGCTTGACCTCCTCCAGATCGCGGAGGCCAAGCGTGGTAAAGCAATACCCGCAAAACGTGCAGGAATTATTGGAACACCCCGATGTCAGGGGGAGATAATAACTGGCATGTTCACTGGGCGGTCTGAGTATTTCCGGTCTGACAAATGGCATAACATCTCCTTCTAATGACACTCGCTGAGAACAAGTACCGACAAATCAGGACGATGTTCGAAGCGTTGGTGGAATTATCCTAGAAGCGGAGCGATTGTGACTCCCGTTGAGAGCGAATGAAGTGACGCTCGAAACGTAGGAGGAACAATCCCGCCAATACACGACTTGTCGTGATTGGCAGGGGCGTAGGACTTCCTTCAAATACAATATAAAGCCAAGCCCTGCTTTGTCAAGACTGAACAAGAAAAACGAGTTATCTCAAATAAAATGATACCAAAGAAGGGGATGTAAGCTTTACATGATGTTCGGTCGAGTTTTTTCGACTCGACTGAATGGAATTTTATGCTTTTGATTGCAAATAATTAAGTGTTATGCAACTACAATTCTACTTTCTCCTTGACATGCTCATTACATTGAGATAATTTACTCAACACGTTGAGTAAATATTATGTATAAGCGACCCATATACCAAACTTTAAAAAAGCGGATATCCGAAAAGAGAAAATTCATTCAGGTGCTTTTCGGACCCCGTCAGACCGGCAAAACAACCTTAGTCAGCCAGTTGATGGCAGATTTAAAAATCCTGTCGCATTACGCCTCCGCCGATGAACCCGCATTAAAGGGTTCTGCCTGGATCGAACAGCAATGGGAAACAGCGCGCTTGCAATCCGCGGGGAAACAAGCACTGCTGATTCTCGATGAAATTCACAAGATTCCGAACTGGTCTGAAGCTGTTAAGAGATTATGGGATGAGGACACAGCAAAACGCCTGCCCTTGCAAGTCATTCTCCTCGGCTCCGCTCCTTTGTCCATACAAACCGGCTTGTCGGAAAGTCTGGCGGGGCGTTTTGAAGTTATTCCCGTTACGCACTGGTCATATTCCGAAATGCACGAAGCCTTTGGATGGAACATCAATCAATATATATGCTATGGCGGCTATCCCGGCTCGTCTGATCTTCTCATTAAAAGCACTGAAGATAATTTTAAAAGATGGCGCCACTACATCTTGGAATCGCTGATTGAAACGACTGTTTCGCGTGACATTCTTCAAATGACACGGATAGACAAACCGGCCCTGCTGCGCCGGATGTTCGATCTCGGCTGCGCATATTCCGGTCAGATTCTGTCCTACCAGAAAATGCTCGGACAGTTGCACGATGCCGGCAATACCACGACGCTTGCCCATTATCTTGATTTACTGGAAACGGCCGGGTTGATTAAAGGATTACAGAAAATCAGCCTGGAAAAAGTAAGACAGCGCGCGTCAAGCCCTAAACTGATTGTTCTCAACACATCATTAATGACAGCGACAGCCAACAAAAATCTACAAACAGCGCAAAAAGATTCCGATTACTGGGGACATCTTGTGGAAACAGCCATCGGAGCCTCACTGATAAACAGTATGAAGGGCGGAGAAGGTGAGGTATTCTACTGGGCCGGGAACAATCGGGAAGTTGATTTCATCGTAAAGATTAGAGACAAAATGATTGCTCTGGAAGTCAAAAGCGGAGCGAAAAAAACAACCCTTCCCGGCATGGAAGAATTTGCAAAATCCTACCCGAAATGCCGAAAACTACTCGTCGGCGCGCAGGGTATTCCCATAGAAAAATTTCTGTCCGAGACAAATGAGATCATAGCGACACTCGCTAAGAACTAGTCCCGACCTGTCGGGACGACGTTCGAAGCGCAAGTGGAGCTATCCCCTGAACGGAGTGAATGGGGATTAGTACCTTAATAAAATTATTCCAGAAGTGAAGCGTTGTGGGATAATAAAAGTGCAGTAATCATGAGCCAAGCAAAGCCCCCTTTGCTTGTAAATCTATCTTTACTTCCCTAAACCCAAGCCCTGCTTTGTCAAGACGGTAAAAAAATATATCGCTTAAATTAGAACTTAGAACTTTGAACGTTGAACATAGAACGTAGAACTTTTTAATATTTTCCTTGCATTGGATCCAATATAGGATTATTTAAATTCCGTCCCACAAAATGTAGAGAGACCCGCTGAGAACGAGTGCAACGAGAGGTATAATCAAAAAGAGTGTAAATAAATAGAAGGCGGTGTAACCTTTCAAAGTTGTAGGCAAACAACAAATAAAAAACGAAAGGAAGCACCACCATGGAAGAGAGTATCACTGAGACGGTTAAACCGTCAAGAACAACG
>JAJFTS010000274.1 GCA_021372815.1 Deltaproteobacteria bacterium
GCTCTGGAAGGCAGGCAGGGAAAATTAAGGCACTTAAAAAAGGGCGATATTATTTTCGGTTCAGCTGGTTGATGCGTCTTCTTTGTTATCTATAAATCTCTAAGACCGACGATAATTTATGATTTCAATTTGTTATCAAAATATTATTTCCCAGATCGTTATGATATGATTATCTGTAATGAAATGTGAGGAGATGGGGCCAACCTATACATGAAGGAGTTATTGATACCAGATGGGTACATAAAATGGTTGGCTGATCTGAAGCTTCGCATCGGCGAATCTCAGCTTCGGGCGGTGCTGTCTGTCAACTCAGAACTTGTCCGTCTCTATTGGGATATCGGGTGTGAGATTCAACAACGCCAGACCAGCCAGGGATGGGGCTCCAAAATCATCGATCGATTGGCAGACGATCTGCGGCATGCATTTCCGGAAATGAAAGGCTTTTCACCCACCAATCTGAAATATATGCGCCGTTTCTCCGAAGAATGCCCCGGCTGCTTAATTGGTCAGCAGCCTGCTGACCAATTGCCCTGGTTTCATATCGTGGTTATTCTTACCAAACTCACGGCACAGCAAGAACGGGAATTCTATCTGCCGTTTCATCCAGTCATTTACATCCTTCAGCAAATCCTTCCTGAATTCTTCCGGTTCAAGTATTACGATGCTGGGTATCCAGGATTTGAGGATATTGCAGGTGTCCGATTACCTGGTCAAACTGGCCAGCAGTGATGAGAAAAAGAATTGATATGCGTTTTGACGAATCTGAAAAAGAACGCATAACTATTGCCCATTTCCATCTATTTTCCCTTGCAATGTATTTTTAAAATTGTAAGATAACCGGCAAATCAATAAATTGTTGATTGCACCCGTTCAAAGCAGAAAAATATTTCAGGACTGGTTTTATGTAACTGCTGCCAGCAGCCTAGAGTTGATACTGAATACGGACATTTTGTTAAAGCGATATCGATGCTCATGAACAAGCTGCCAAAAGAAATACTCAACTACTTTGCCACATTTACCGAAACCCGGTTTAATTTCCGGCGTCTTATCAATTATAAGTGGACAAACAATGAATTGACTCTTGATCTTTCACTGTTCCCGTCATTTCAGGCTCTGCTGCTTAATAAAATTAAATCTGGCGACCTCTCTCCGATAACGATTAAACAAAATGAATATAACATTTTGATCAGCAATGAAGCATTCCGGGTAGAAATTGAAGCGCTGTTGCAAAATAACTTCAATAAAGCCTATCTGGATCAATGCCTGAGCGACGAAGACGCACTGATTGCCCAGAACAAAGCTTTCATTGCCGGCCCAAATGGTGAAATCGTTCCCGCCCAAGACAATGAGGCAGGACGTGATTTGCTGGCGCGGCAAAAAGCGCTGGCGCTCAAAGATGGCATCAGGACCTATAACCTGGCACTGCGTCGTGCGTTTGAAAAAACACTAAACAATCTTCAGGATAAAGTTGTTCAGCAAAAGAAAGAAGAGTTTCATATTGAATATACGCCGTCATCCATATTCGGCGTGGCCAATTACGTTAATCAGAAGTTTGAACAGATCAAAGCCATCAGCAATAATTTCACAGATAGTGAAAATTACATCAAAGCGCTGTCTGAATATTTTACAAAGACAATTGAAGATATTGTTATCTACGACCTCTATTACAATCTTCAGAAATATGCCGATTTTACCAAGCTGGGCACGTTATATTTGTTCTTTCATATGCTGGAGAATAACGGAGAGGCGTTCCCTTTATATTTTGTGGAAGTTGAATATCGGGCATCCAGTTCGGAAGTCACCCTGTCGTTTCCCCACAACTTGATGCTTTTAAACACACCGGCCGTTAATTATTTTAAATATAATAGTGTTCTGACCGTCCCACGGGCATCTTCCATGGCTGCGATGAATGCCCATCTTGGCGCGATGGAAAGATTTATTCAGACGCAATACGGGTTTCAAACGCCGTTCATTACGGAACCGTCTTTTAACCGCATAACGCATGCGGATAATAAATTCCCCGCCATCAAAAACCGGATTGGTCTGCAAACCATAACCAATGAAGATAAAAAGCTATTGGACTATTCCGAGCTCATGACCAAAATGGAAATGAACGAAGAAAGCAGGTTTTCCGACTTCATTGATCAGTATGTCCGGGGGGCCGTTCCTAATCACCAGGAAGAAGTCGATAGAAAGTATCTGGAAAAATATTCTATCAAGAGTCCGCAGCGATATATTTCCAATAGTCCACTGCCGCTGAATAATTCGCAGAAGCGCATATTGCTGGCGCTGGCCCATGAAAAGAACCACATCATCGTTGTGGACGGTCCGCCGGGCACGGGCAAATCGCATACCATCGCCGCGCTCACCTATTGGGCCAATGAGAATAAAAAATCGGTTGTCATTACATCGCACAAACAAGAGGCGCTGGATGTCATCGACCGCATGTTGACGGATAAATATAAATCCCTGCACCCGCAGGCCAAACCTTCCATCGTCCGCATGGATAAGGAAACAGGCTCAGCGAACAATCTTCAAAACACCTTGCAAAATTCGGTGGTCGGCGCGGCAAACGAAAGGGCATTGGAATACAATAAGGTTGCTACCGAAAACGATGAAAAGAAACAGAGTGACAACCTGATTCGCAAGATTGAAGACAAGTTAAAACAGGCCGGATTTTATGAAGAAACCATTCAAAAGACCGTCCAGTTTGATCATGTAGATCAGTCACTGGCAAAAGACATCAATCTGGCCGCAATTATTTCCAGCATGAAAAGTCCGGAAGATGAAATTGATTTTACCGCAATTAATGATTTTATGTCATCAGGCGTTTTGCAGAAGCTTAAGCGCGCCAGTCTTGAAGAATACGCCTTCCTTCTGGATAATAAGACGAAGATACCGGAATTTCTAGTTGCCTGCGAAGAACTGAACCGGATGCCCGAAGCCGATCAGCAGATGGAAACAGTGCTTGATGAAATTCCATCAAGTTTTTCACAACTGCTTGCCAGTCTCCAGGAGCATTTTAAGGATGATGTAAAACTGTCCGCGATTACAACAAAACACACGACTGCCGGCCCCCTTAAAAAACTATTTGGCAAAGCGCCTAAAGAAGAAGACCTTAAAAAGCTGCTTGCCGAACTGTCCAGCTTGCAGTTTGCCAATGTCGTCCAGGAAATTGCTCGCATCTTGAACAAAGAAAAAGAAAACATCACCATTCGTGATCTTGCAGTGGGTGTAGAGAAAATCCGCCTTGCCCTGTCCCTGCGCAAACACCAGTCCTTGATCTGGGCCTATCGGGAGCTGCCTGGCAATGCGAATAAAAGCATCACCGATATTTATGAAACCTTCAGAAAATTAGACGAATTTAAAGAATTGCTAACCCTTGCCTTGTATCAGGCCTTCCAGTCTTTGTTTAAGAACTACGGACCCTTGCTGAATCATTGCGGTATTACCGAGAAAAGCCTGGAAACTCTTTCCAAGTTAAATGGACATGAAGAACAAATCAAAATTGTTGGGCAATGGATACAACTACATTATTTCCTTTCCGAACATGCCCGCGCGTCAGTTCTTCATCTGACGGATATACAAAACTATTACCGGCTCAAACAAAAAGAAATTGAAAATCTCAACGACCAGCGTTTGAAAAATCTTAATAACCATCTGGGCGAAATGGCCAGAATCAAAGTATCCTATGAAGGCGGCAAAAGGTTTTCCGCAGAGGAAGCTAAAGTTCTTCTAGACGGTGTGTCCTGCGTTATCGCCGAACCCGGCACAATCTCCCGGCATTTCCCGATGGAAGAAGGCTTGATTGATGTGCTGATTATTGACGAAGCCTCGCAGGTGTCCATTGCCGATTCTATTTCGCTCATTTTGCGCGCCAAACAGGTGGTGATCTTCGGCGACGAATACCAATACGGCGCGGTGAGCGCCACCAATGTCAATGCCCGGTATTCAGCAAGCTATTTCAGCAAAATCATCAACGCCTTTGCCGATGACTACAATACCACCGTAACGGCAGCCGCCGAAAAGGAACTGGTAGATGAGGTCTCCAAAGAAATTTCTCCGGACGATCAGGTGAGCGATACCCTGCTCAAGCCGCAAGACGGCACCGTGCTGTGGCTCAAAACCTTTAACATCCGCACCTCAACGCTGACCTTTGCCAAGGCCATTGCCAACTATACAACGTCGCTCAAAGAACACTTTCGCAGCTTCCCGGAAATCATCAGCTATTCCAATGATCATTTTTATAAGGAAGCGCAGATGGAACTGACCGTCAACCGCATCCGCACCAAGCCCATCAGTGAAGTCTTGCAGTTTATCTCCGTCGAGACACAGGGGAAGGCCGGTCCCAACACTAATCTGGACGAAATCGAAGCGATTGCCAATGATATTAAAAAGCGTCTGGATAACGGCTTCAAGGGCACCATCGGCATCATTACGTCTTTTAAAGAACAACAGGCGCGCATGGAGCAGTCGCTGAATGAACGATTCAACATGGCCATTCTCAAGCGTGACCACAAACTGACCATCTGGTTTGTCGGTGATGTGCAGGGTGAGGAGCGCGATATAATTTATTATTCGTTTGTGGAAGATAAAAAGCTGAAAAACGCCAATTTAGCCAGCATCTATCCCGTACTTGAAGGCACCGCGGACAGTATCCGCAGCCTCAAGATGCAAAGGCTGAATGTCGGTTTCAGCCGCGCCAAAGACACCATGGTTTTTGTCATGAGCCAGCCCATTTCGCAGTTCAGCAACACGCGCCTGGGCGATGCGCTCAAGCACTATGCCACTACATTGGAACTCAACAAGAAGAATGATTTCTTTATTGAAAATGAGGCGGTTTTTGAATCGCCCATGGAAAAGAAATTGTACGCATTGCTTCTGGAAACCCCCTTTGTGCAAGAGCGGCGTGAATATATCAAAATCATCCCGCAGTTTGACATCGGCAAATATATTGCCGCCGAGTATAACGCCTTTATTCCAAAGTACCGCGCCGATTTTCTTTTGACCTATGCCAAAGGCGGCAAGGAAGAAACGCTGATTTTGGAATATGATGGACTGGAATATCATTTTCAAAATCCACGCGACGTCAACAACCTTAACTTTTCTCAAAGCTATCTGGATTACGACACGCAAAGACAAATGGAACTGGAAAGTTACGGCTACCGGTTCCTGCGGATTAATAAATTCAATTTAAGACCGCAAATCCAGGGGCAGACGGAAAGGGATGTATTAAACCAGTTATTGGAAAATAGTTTTCTTGGCAACTGAGGAAAATTCGGTTATCTGCTGGCCTGGGGCAAAACAATCACTGGCGGCACAGAATAGCATCAGGCTGTATGGATCATTTGCAAAAAGTGATGAAAAGTGTTACTTTACGCATGCAATCCATACGGAATGCCTGCAAAACACAGCAGTTTGTCATTCCGGGCAAGCGGAGCGCGACCCGGAATCCAGTAATAAAGGAACTGGTTCCCCGCCTGCGCGGGGACGATGCCTGGATTCCCGCCTTCGCGGGAATGACCAATTGTTTGGATTTATTCCTAATTTGAATGCAGGCCGCCATAAGAAAGAGGACTACATGCTGTCGGAATTTGTTCAAAATATGCTTGCACGGGGGCGCTCTTCTTTCAGCTTCGATGATGTAGCGTCAATGAAGGACGCCTCTTCCATAGCCCTCAAGGCAGCTCTGCGCCGTTTGCAAAAAAAAGGCGACATTGCCATGCCCTATCGTGGTTTCTATGTCATTGTTCCCCCGGAATACCGGGCGGCGGGCTGTCTGCCGCCGGAGCAGTTCATTCCTGATTTAATGGAACACGTAGGAGCAATTTACTATGCGGGACTTTTGAGCGCCGCCGAGTATCACGGGGCGGCTCATCAGCGTCCCCAGGTCTTTCAGGTCGTTGTGGCAAAAAGCCGCCGCCCGATTTCCTGCGGAAAGATGCGGGTGGATTTCATCGTCCGAAAAAACGCAGCACAAATACCCACGGAAAAGATCAATACACCGGCCGGAGAATTGAAGATTTCGCAGCCGGAAGCTACGGCGCTTGATCTTGTGGGATATGCCGGTCACTGCGCCGGGCTGGATAACGTCGCCACTGTTATTGCTGAACTTGCGGAAAAAATCGATGCCGGCAAATTAGGCAAGATGGCCGAATTATCCCCGATTGCCTGGGTGCAGCGTCTGGGGTATCTGATAGAGCTCGTCGGCGCGAAAGACAAAGCGGATGGCATTGCCGATTATGTTGCTCTGAAACGCCCGGTGCGCACGCCTTTGGCGCCCGCTCTCAAAAGCATCGGGGTAAAAATGGACAGCCGCTGGCGCGTGTTTGTCAATACCACCGTGGAGCCTGATTGATGATCTCCAATGCCTACATCAAGGAATGGCGGAAGTCCGCCCCCTGGCCGAAAAACGATCAGGTGGAGCAGGATTTGATTATTTGCCGCGCCCTGGTGGAAATATTTCGACAACCTGTTGCGGCTGAAAATCTGGCTTTTCGCGGTGGAACGGCTCTTTATAAACTACACATGCCGCCGGTTCGCTATTCTGAAGACATTGACCTGGTTCAGGTGCATCCCGGTCCGATCGGATCGCTTTTGGATGCTCTCAAAGAAGTTCTAGACCCGTGGCTGGGTAATCCGAAGCGTAAGCAGTCCGAAGGGCGGATCACGCTGACCTACCGGATGGCCGCGGAAAGTGGTCTGCCTCTCAGGCTCAAGGTGGAAATCAATTCCCGTGAGCATTTTACAGTGCTGGGACTGGAAAAGCGCAAAATGGAAATCCAATCGCGTTGGTTTTCCGGCAACGCTGCCATTTTGACTTATCAGCTGGATGAATTGCTGGCCACCAAAATGCGGGCGCTGTATCAGCGCAAAAAAGGCCGCGATCTGTTTGACCTGTGGCACGCGCTGACCACCACGTCCTCCAATCTTCAATCCGTTGTCGATTGCTTCCTGCATTACATGAAACAGGAGGGCCATAAGGTGTCGCGCGCGGAGTTTGAGCAAAACCTGATCGAAAAGCTCAATGACGCCACTTTTACCGAAGATGTGCAGCCGCTGCTGATTACGGGCACTGTCTTCGACTTTCGGAAGGCGGCCGAACAGGTGTTGAGCCAATTGCTGCCCCTGATGCCGGGTGAACCGTGGCAAGGAGATAAAAAGCAACAATGACACACGTGGAGGATCAATGGTTAAACTGAATCTGACGGAAGAAGACAAAGCCGGTTTGATCGAGGCGATTAATAAGGGCGTGGAGCCCAAACCCGACTTGCTGCCCAAATTGTTTCCCGGCATGGCCGAAAAGTTTGACGTGCAGGCCCTGGACCGCGCCAAGATTCCCACACTGGAATATGCAGGCAAGCGCTCCAAGGCGGCCATCCTCGCGGAAGCTCATGCCGGCATCGGCGCCGCACCGTTACAAACCGTGCGCTGCCTAGGCGAGACGAAAAAAAATGAGTGGAAAAACATGATCGTTCAGGGCGACAACCTGCAATTTTTAAAAACCTGTTACCGCAATGGTGACCCGCTGATTAAAGATAAAGTCAAAGGGAAAGTAAAGCTCATTTATATTGATCCGCCGTTTGCGGTTAAGAGTGACTTTGGTGGGAAAGAAGGTGAACGCAGTTACAGCGATAAAGTTGATAATGCAGAATTTATTGAAAGCTTACGAGAACGATTAATATATCTGCGCGAATTATTGAGTGATGATGGCAGTATTTATTTACATCTTGATCAAAAAATGAGTCACTATGCTAAAGTAATAATGGATGAGTTATTTGGAAAGGATAATTTTCTGAATGAAGTAGTTTGGTATTACCGTAGATGGACTGCAGGCAGTAGTTCATATCAGCACATGCACGATAGTTTGCTATTTTATTCAAAAGGGAAAGATTTTGTTTTAAACCCTGTATTTGTAGAAACAACAGTTGGGCAGAAGAAAAAGCATGAAAAGGGATGGGATAGAAATTCTGTATTGATTGAAGGGAAAAGGCAGCCTCAATTATTGGTGTATAATCAAAGTAAAGTTGACACAGCCATTAGAGAAGGACGGATAAATATAAAGGAGTATGCCCGTATTGTTACTGTTAACACTGGTGAAACTATTGCTCCGGATGTATGGGAAATAAATTTTATAAATTCGCAAGCAAAAGAAAGACTCGATTATCCCACTCAAAAACCTGAAGCCTTACTTGAACGAATAATTTTAGCTTCCTCAAATCCCGACGATTTAGTGATTGACATCTTTGGCGGTTCGGGGACGGCTGCCGCTGTTGCGGAAAAACTTGGTCGCCGCTGGATTACCTGCGATTTCGGTAAGCATGCTATTTATACAATACAGAAAAGAATATTAAACGTATCAATAAGCAAAAAATTGGGTACCAAAGAAATTGATGAAGAAACGCGTTGTGACGAGTGCAGTAGTGTAATTAAAGAAAGTTCCAATTACAAAAAGTGCAATGTGTGTAATAGTATTATTGAAAAGGAAAGCAAGTCAGTAAAGGTAAAATATAACAAACAGCCAAAATCTTTTTGTGTTATCTCCTCCGGAGCTTATGATTTTTCGCATGTCATGGATTTGCGCAAGCATAAGGAAACTTATATTGATTTTGTGCTCGGGTTATTTGGTCTGGTGCGTGATGAGGAAAAAGCAAAAAAATATCGGCTGGCCAACATCTATGCCCTTTGGGACAATCATCCGGTGGAAGTCTATCCGGTTTGGGACGACCAGTTCCTCAAACAGGTAAAAATTGATGCAAACTATCTGCGCGGAATCGCCACACAGGCGGGCGGTCGCTTGAAGGGCGAATATTACATCATCACGCCGGAGAGCTGCACCAACGTGGGCGATACGACGATTAAAAATCAGGAAGGCAGGGACATCCATTTTCTGATCAAACCGTTTCCCTACAAAGTGCTGGAAGACATCTCCCGCAATTTCGTGCTCTGTGAACAGCCCAGCTCCCAGGCTAACGTAAATAATCTCATCACCTCCACCGCCTTCTACTTTAACGACGACGTCAAAATTAAGGCCAAACGCTGCGCCAAAGGCTTTAAACTGTGCAAATTTGAAACAAAAATTCTGGACAAGGAAGGCAAAAAGTTCCCTGGATTCTCGGGGCTGGCTATGCTCCTTATCGATCTGGATTATGAACCTGGCAAGCCCTTCGATATGGACAAAACCATTTTTGCAACCGACATTGCCGAAGATGGCAAGGTCATTTTTGACGGACTCACGAAAAGCGTCGGTATTATCGCCATCGACCGTCACGGCAACGAATCCAAACCCTATAATCTGGAATAATTATGGCCAAGGCAAAAAGAATCAAGACCGTCGAAA
>JAJFTS010000295.1 GCA_021372815.1 Deltaproteobacteria bacterium
CGATGTTGAGCCGCTGCAAAAAATAACGCCAGATGATCCGGCTCAAAAATAAAATTAAAAATATAAGTAAAAGTGCTTTCTCCATAAATCACCTGTATCAAAAAGGTGACTATAAATTGCACAATCACACTCTCCGGTCAAGAGACAACTCATATTGCAACTATGATCCCGCGATGCCTTCAAAACATCCTACTTTTTCTTGACACACAACATACTTCTTTCCTATACTGCCGCAGCAAAAAGCAAGCTTGATTCAAGAACAAACACGATGCATACGGCGTATCGGCTGTCTGGATTGATAAAGCGCTTGTCTGCCGAATAAATATGAAAGTGATGCACGTGAACAAGCTGATCGATACCATTAATCATTTAATCAACAGTGACCATCCTTTTGCCGTATTTTTTTATCCCGGAGAAAAGGAGCCGGAACTGGTTTTGCAGCAAAAAAAACGTGTGCATAAATTAATGTCCTTGAGCGACCTGAACAATCAAAAAGGATTCGTCTTTGCCCCTTTTTATATTTCCGGCGATTATCCTCTGGTAATGATTGAGCCGGATATTCACGTAAAAGGATATCAAGCCATCACCGGGCTTCCAAATATGATATCATCCGGCAAGCTGTCGTCTGCCGGAAAAACAAAAGGAGAGCACTGCGATGTCAGCAAAGCGGATTACATAAAATTATTAAATAAGTCGATTGATGAAATCAAGGCCGGAGAATTCGAAAAAGTGATCATCTCCCGAACAATCTCCGCAAATATTCCCGGGGAAACGACAACGGGGGATTTGTTTATAAAATTGAAGGAAAAGCTCGACAGGGCTTTTGTTTATCTTGTTTCACTTCCCGGGACAGGCACCTGGCTGGGCGGAACGCCGGAATTACTGCTGACGAAAACAAACGGCGCCTATCGCACGGTTTCACTTGCCGGCACGGTTCCCCTTAACGGGGCAGGTCATGAAATAGAATGGTCTGCAGAAATGAAGATGGAACAGCAAATCGTCACGGACTTCATAGCCGATAATTTAAGATCATTTCAAATCGAAAATTGTTCCCAAACGGGACCGGTTACCGAATTTGCGGGTAATGTTGCCCATCTTAAAACCATTTTTGAATTTTCCGGCAATAAAATAGAGGAACAGCTTATACCGTTTATTAAAGCAATTCACCCGGGACCGGCCATCTGCGGTTTTCCGAAAGAAGCAGCGAGAGAATACGTCTTAGAAAACGAAAGCCACCGGAGGGAATATTACTGCGGATTTTTGGGCAACTGGAAGATGGGAGACGAACTGCGGCTGTTTGTGAATATCCGCTGTATGAAAATACTGGCCGATCGCGCCGTCATCTATGTCGGAGGAGGCATCACCTCCGGTTCAACACCGGAAAGCGAATGGGACGAAACCGAGCACAAGGCAAAATCCTTGTTATCCGTCATCGGGAAGAATTAACATGATATCAGTAAAAAAAAATGTTCAATATATGGCGGCAATTCTCCTCAAAAAGGGAATATCCGATATCGTATTTTCGCCAGGATCGAGAAACGCCCCCCTCATTAATACCTTTACCGCCATGGACCAATTCCGATGCATCAATATCGTGGATGAGCGCAGCGCGGGATTTTTCGCTTTGGGCATGGCGCTACATTTGCAAAAACCGGTGGCCATTGCCTGCACGTCCGGCTCGGCGGTTCTGAATTATGCGCCGGCCATTGTCGAAGCCTATTACCAAAAAATACCTCTTTTGATTCTTACGGCGGATCGTCCTCCGGAATGGATCGATCAGGGCGACGGTCAGACCATCCGTCAGGGCGATATTTACAGAAACTATGTCCGCAGCAGTTACTCTCTCACGGACAGGGTCGAAAACGCCAACGATGAATGGTACATTGCCGGAATCATCAACCGGGCCGTCAACGATCTGACACATCCGGAATTTGCCCCGGTGCATATCAATATTCCTTTTTCCGAACCTTTATACGAACTGATCGATGCGCCATTGCCGGAACCGAAAATTACCAATCTACACCGGCAGACAGAAACCGAAGGCATTTCGGATGCCGCCGTAAAAAAATTTACCGCGCTTTGGAATCAAAGCAAAAATAAAATGATTATCGCCGGACAGATGCCCTCCGCAAACGGGCTTAGCGTTGTTTTGAACAATCTGGCGGATGATTCTTCCGTAACCGTGCTGACAGAAACAACTTCCAATCTGAAAGGAGGCAATTTCATCTCTTGCATAGATAATGTTTTATCGCCAATCGAAAAGGAACAGGATTATGCCCCCGACTTGCTGATAACGCTGGGCGGACAAATCGTCTCCAGGAAAATTAAGATCTTTCTGAGAAAAAACAGGCCGAAGACGCACTGCCACTTTTCCCGCACCGGCGAACATACGGACACGTTCCAGTCTCTTACGGATATTTTTCCTGACGATCCCGTGCTTTTTTTCAATTCGGTTAATGATTTCATATGTCCCTGCGAATCCGATTTCGGAAACAGGTGGAAACAACTTGACTGCATAACCCGGCAGCGGCATGATGTTTTTCTGGAAAAATGCAGATTTTCCGATTTGAAGGTGTTTCAGATCATCATGAAGCATTTACCCGACCACTCCATTCTGCACCTGTCCAACAGCACGCCTGTTCGCTATTCTCAGTTGTTTGTCTGCGACAAAGACATCACCTTCATGTCGAACCGCGGCGTCAGCGGCATTGACGGCGTCGTCTCCACAGCTGCCGGAACGGCTTATGCGACGGATAAAATTACGACAGTGATTACCGGCGATCTGGCTTTTTTTTACGATTCCAATGCTCTCTGGAACAAGCACCTTTCCAGCAATCTCCGGATTATCGTTATCAACAACTGCGGGGGAGGAATTTTCCGGTTTCTTGACGGATCATCGGCCATGCCGGCGCTGGAAGCACATTTTGAAGCAAGGCACAATTACCGGGCGGCAAAAGTTGCCTGGGCATACGGGCTGGATTGTTTTACTGCCGCAGATGAAAAAACTCTTACCGAAGGACTGAAATGGCTTTATGCTTCCGATTTTACCCGAACGGCTGTGCTGGAAGTCGTTACGCCGACGGAGCAAAACGCTGAAATATTAAAAGCGTATTTCAATTATTTAAGATAAATACATTCATGAGGTTAAAAATATATTATGAGTAAAAAAAGAAACTGGAAACAAATTAAGGAATATGAAGATATCCTTTTCGAGTTCTGGCAGGGCATCGCGAAGATCACCATCAACCGGCCAAGATACCGCAACGCTTTCCGGCCTACAACAACCCTGGAAATGAGTGACGCCCTGCGCCTGTGCAAAGAAGACCATGCGATAAATGTCGTTGTTTTTACCGGCACGGGAGATAAAGCATTTTGCTCGGGCGGTGATCAAAACCTCAAAGGCAAGGGAGGCTACATAGGCAAAGACGGCGTTCCCCGGCTGAATGTACTGGATGTCCAAAAACAGATACGCTCCTTGCCGAAACCGGTTATCGCCATGGTCAACGGTTACGCCATCGGCGGCGGGCATGTCCTTCATCTAGTCTGCGATCTGAGCATCGCATCGGAAAACGCTATATTCGGACAAACGGGCCCCAAAGTAGGGAGCTTTGACGCCGGTTTCGGCTCGTCTTATCTGGCCAGCATTGTCGGTCAGAAAAAAGCACGGGAGATATGGTTCCTGTGCCGACAATATTCCGCCGCGGAAGCGCTGGCCATGGGCATGGTCAACAAGGTTGTGCCGCTTGACAAACTGGAAGATGAAGTTATAGCGTGGGCAAAAGAAATGATGATCTATAGTCCAATGGCACTGCGGATGATAAAACTCGGCCTGAACGCCGATCTGGACGGACAGGCGGGTCTGCAGGAATTCGCCGGAAATGCGACGCTGTTGTATTATCTCACGGAAGAAGCTCAGGAAGGCAAAAACGCTTTTCTGGAAAAAAGACTTCCCAAGTTTCATAAATACCCCAAATTCCCATGACCGCAAGAGATATCAGCACATGGATAGAAGCGGCAAGACTCAGAACGCTGCCGTTGGCAATGTCGAGTATTATAACCGGCAGTGCTCTGGCGCGGTTTGATGGAACATTTAATTGGTGCGTGTTTATGCCGGCTTTACTGACCGCTGTTTTTCTGCAAATCTTATCCAATCTGGCCAATGACTACGGCGATGCCGTAAAAGGTACGGATAACACTGGCCGGATCGGTCCGTCACGTGCCGTGCAGTCGGGAGCAATAACACCGGCGCAGATGAAAAAAGGAATTGCGTTTACAGCGTTTGCCGCCGTCTTTACTGGTATATGGCTTGTCCGCGAAGGGTTAGATAGTCTTCCCCTGGTTGATTACATCGTTTTCCTGTTTCTTGGTCTGGCTTCTGTGATTGCCGCATTGACCTACACACTCGGCAAAAAACCTTACGGTTACAGCGGATTCGGAGATATTGCCGTATTTCTGTTCTTCGGTTTGATTGGAGTTTTAGGCACCTATTTTCTTCACCGGCACGAACTCTCCCTGGAAGCCGCTTTGATGGCCGCAGTGATCGGGTTGTTCAGTATGGGGGTTTTGAATTTAAACAACATGCGGGACATGGAAAATGACAGGCGTTGCGGCAAAATAACCATCGCCGTTAAACTGGGCATGGCCGGAGCAAAAACATATCACTTGTTTCTTATTATATCGGGGCTGCTCGGTGCAACTGTTTTTACCGCATTGCATTTTAAATCAGTCGGGCAACTGGCCATCTTTTTGATCTTTCCGGTATTCATTCGTGACGTTCATGCCGTCTCAAAAATTAAAGATCATCGCGAGCTGGACCCTTTTCTTAAAAAGCTCGCGCTGTCCACGTTCATTTTTTCCATCTTATTCGGGATCGGACTGGTTTGGCATTTATGATGAAAGCCGACTATAAGAAGTACATCCTGCATTTTAAGCAACCGGCGGGAACATCAAGAGGCGTCTACACGGAAAGAGCCAGCTGGTTCATATTTGTTTTCGACAGCGACAATCCCGCGCAGATCGGCATCGGTGAGTGTGCTCCCCTGCCGGGACTCAGCCCTGAACTGAACGCAGGCTTTACAGAAAGACTCGCGGATGTATGCAAAAACATTGAACGCTATCGCGATTTGACGCCGACTGACCTGGCGGAATTCTCCTCGATAAAAATGGGACTGGAAACGGCTTTTCTCGATTATCAAAATAAAGGGACTAAAATATTTTATCGCAATGAGTTTACCGAAGGAAAGCGGGGAATTAAAATCAACGGCCTGGTCTGGATGGGAAGGCCGGAATTTCTTGACGAACAGATACGCAGCAAACTGAACGACGGATATACCTGTATTAAATTAAAAGTCGGCGCTATTGATTTTGAGGCCGAACTTGCGCTCATCAAAAAAATCCGCAGAGAGTATGGGGCACAGGACGTTGAAATCCGGGTTGACGCCAACGGAGCTTTCCATCCGGCGGAAGCGATGGACAAATTGAAGGCGCTGGCCGCCCTTGACGTTCATTCGATCGAACAACCGGTGAAGACGGGACAGCATGACTTTCTGGCGCGGTTATGCAAAGAGAGTCCCCTGCCCGTTGCCCTAGATGAAGAATTAATCGGCATCCATTCTCTCAGTCAGAAGCAGGATTTGATCAATGATATTCGTCCACAATTTCTGGTGCTCAAGCCGTCTCTGCACGGCGGGTTCGGCGGCTGCCGCGAATGGATTGAACTTGCCGGCGCGTCAAATACGGGATGGTGGATCACGTCCGCTCTTGAATCGAACATCGGCCTCAACGCCATTGCTCAATGGACTTACACCCTGGAAAATAAGCTGCATCACGGTCTGGGAACCGGATTATTATTTACGAACAATTTCGATTCTCCTCTTTATCTGGAGAACACTGAATTAAAATACGACATCAACAAAACATGGGGGCTGTCCTCACTGCTGAATGACTAAAACAATAAACATGGCCGCTTTGTGGCGCGACAAATCCGCTTTTGCAGATTATTGCCGGAATAAACTGAACGATCCGCATTACACCAACTGGGACCGGGCCCTGCTGGCTTTCATCGCCGAATGGTTCGATAAAAACGATTTTGTCACCGTCCATACCTCCGGCAGCACCGGCGCGCCGAAACCGCTGAAAATCAAAAAGCAGCGCATGATCAGCAGCGCCCGCATGACGCTTGACTATCTGGGGCTGCGGGAAGGCGACCGGGCGCTGCTCTGCCTGCCTGCGGATTACATCGCCGGGAAAATGATGATTGTCCGTTCTCTGGTGGGAAATCTGAATCTTACCGCCATAGAACCGCGGGGCAATCCGCTGGAAAACATGGATGACGAATTCGATTTGGCGGCAATGATCCCCCTTCAGGTTTACAATATCCTGAATCATCCCGACGGGCGAAAAAAGATCGAACGGATAAGAAAACTTCTTGTCGGCGGTGGAGCCATATCTGCGCCGCTTGAGGAGAAACTAAAGGAACTGAACAACGAGAATTTCTCAACCTATGGTATGACAGAAACCGTCTCGCATATAGCCCTGCGCAGACTAAACGGCACAGGACGCTCGTCTCATTATACAACCCTGCCGGGCGTGACGATCAGCCGGAACAAGAATGACTGTTTGATTATTGATGCTCCTGCCATAGCGGACGGTACGGTGAAGACCCGCGACATTGTGCGCATTATCGAAAAAAACAAATTTGAAGTCCTGGGACGGCTGGACAACGTCATCAATTCCGGCGGAATAAAACACAACCCGGAAATCATTGAAAAGAAAATTGAAAACCTTATCTCCGACAGGTTTATTGTTTCATCGGTTCCCGATATCCGTCTGGGAAATAAAATTGTCCTGATCATTGAAACATCCACGCCGCAGAAATACGTTTCCTCCGATTTTAAAAATTCTTTAATCGGAAAACTGCCGGAGTTCGAACGGCCCAGGGATTTACTCTTTCTGGAGAGCTTCCCCGAAACCGGCAATTCCAAAATCAAGCGGAAAAAAATTACCGATCGGGCTCTTGCCGGCAAATAACCCCGATCAGCAAAGAAAAAAAGGGTGGACGGAATATTTTCGTCAGTTGATTATAATAATTAATTGTTGTCCCTGTTTAGACGTAAATAATTTCCATTAACTTACAATTTTAAGGGCGTCCCTGTGTTCTCATTATCCCTAATCAAGAAAATAATTTAATACAAGTGAGAAAATCGAAAAGACTAATGCAGCAAACAATGCCGGCCAAAAACCGGAAATGTAAAATCCCTTAACGATTGCTGAAACAAGCCAAAACATCAAAGCATTAATGACTAAAATAAATAATCCCAATGTCAGCAAATTAATCGGTAAAGTAAGCAGAATTAAAATTGGTTTGATTAAAGCATTTACAAAAGCCAGTACCAAGGCCGCAACGAGGGCCGTCCCGAAATTCTTAATTTCTATTCCAGGAACAATATAAGGGATGAGCATTAATAAAACCGCATTAACAACCCAACGAAGAATAGTGTTTAACATAAAACCTCCTGTAATTTGTTTTAAAACCTAACTCCGGAGACATTTTACTAGTTCTTCAAGATTAAAGCTTCGCTTTTTTAGCAAATGCGAGAAACTTATATTTCAATGAGTCTCCATTTTTCTTCTACGGGATGAAAAAATATTTTAATGAATACAGGCACGGAACTTGAAATACAAGTTCCCAGATTTAAACTAACATTACAAATTTATTTTAGTGAAACATGCAAAACCGCGGACATCATATCGCGGGATGGAGTTTTATATCCCTGCTTTGCGGGATCATTCCCAATCCCGATGTATCGGGATTGGGTAGTTCGACTTACTCTTCAAACTTCGTTCCGATCAGTCGGAACTCGTTTTCAGAGAATCTCACTACAACTTACAAGTTTCACTGCGCTGCGCTTTTGAAGCTTGAGTCTCATTAACTCCTTTTTTTAAAAATAATTCAAGAAAAAACTTTTAATTACAGTGAATTGTGACGAGTGAATAGTAAATAGTGGATGGTGAAAAAGCTAGATTCCGGCTTGCACCGGAATGATGGAAAGATTGCCACGTTCACTCTCGTGAACTCGCAATGAGCGTAATGGCAAACAGGCAGGAATTCGCAAATACCCCCGATTTTCCAAGGCAGAAATACCGCTTGACAGAAGAATTATCCGGTTATATAAACCAGTTAACGTAAGGTGGGCTTAACAACAAAATATCTTTTAATATTAGAAGATTATCATTTTTGCCCTGTTTACGTGAATTGCATTTAATAATTGATTCCACAATAAATAATCTAACGACTTGGGGAGGATGCAAAATGTCAGATTTTGTCAATAAAACAATCGGCCAGTTAGTCAGGGAAACAACCGCACGTTATCCGCAAAACTTGGCTTTAGTTTGCCCGGATTTCGGCATCCGGCAGACATACAGCGAATTTTACCAGACATGCCGGAACGTAGCCAAAGGACTTATCGCTCTCGGCATCAAGCGCGGCGATAATGTCGCGGTCTGGACAACCAACATTCCCGAATGGATTTATCTGCAGTTCGCGCTGGGAATGACGGGCGGGATTCTGGTTACCGTCAACACAAACTATCAGACCCATGAACTGGAATACATTCTGAAGCAGTCCGATTCCACCACACTTTTTCTCATGGAATCATATCGTGATACAAATTTCTACGACACAATTTGTAAAATACTGCCTGATCTGGATAATCATAAAACAGGATCCCGGGCATCGGAAAAACTGCCTTCCTTGATCAATATCATCTACATCGGGAAAAGAGAAAACACTCCGGGCATGCTTCGTTTCAACGATCTCATTAACCTGGGGGAAAAGATCACTGATAAGCAACTGGACGACAGATTAAACAGTCTCGATGACGACGATGTCATCAACATGCAGTACACCTCAGGAACAACCGGTTTCCCCAAGGGCGTCATGCTTACGCATCACAACATCGTCAACAACGCCCGCATGGTCGGAGATGTCATGGGCATGACCGAAAAAGACAGCCTGCTGATTCAGGTGCCGCTCTTCCATTGCTTCGGCTGTGTAATGAGCAGCCTAAACTGTGTTTATCACGGTTCCACCATGGTGGCTCTGGAATTTTTTGATCCCCTTAAAGCCCTTCAAACCATATCCGCTGAAAAATGCACGGCAATCAACGGGGTCCCCACCATGTTCATCGCGATTCTGAACCATCCCGATTTCGATAAATATGGCATGTCTTCTCTGCGCACGGGCATCATGGCCGGAGCGCCCTGCCCCATTGAAACGATGAACCAGGTGCGCACGAAAATGCATTGTCCCGAAATCGTCATCGCTTTCGGCCAGACCGAATCCGCTCCAGTGATGACCATGACGCGCCGCGATGATCCGGTCGAACTGCGCGTTTCCACCGTGGGCCGTCTTCTGCCGGATATCGAAGGCAAAATTGTTGATCCGGACATGGGCATTGACTTGCCTCCCAATACTCAGGGAGAAATTGTCACGCGGAGCGCCTGCGTAATGAAGGGTTATTACAAAATGCCCGAAGCCACGGAAGATGCCATTGACAGATACAAATGGCTGCATACCGGTGACCTGGGAGAAATCGACGAGAACGGCTATTTCAAAGTAACCGGACGCATCAAAGACATGATTATCCGCGGCGGCGAAAATATTTATCCGCGCGAACTGGAAGAATTTCTTTTCACGCATCCCAAAGTTGTCAACGTACAGGTCATCGGCGTCGCCGATAAAAAATACGGCGAGCAGGTGTTGGCGGCCATCCAACTGAAAACGGGACAAACCGCCTCGCCGGAAGAATTCACCGAATTCTGCCAGGGTAAAATCGCGCGGCATAAAATTCCCAGATACTGGGAATTCGTCGAAAGTTACCCGACAACGGCCAGCGGCAAGATTCAGAAATTTAAAATGAAAGAAATATTTGAAAAAAAATATTGTTCTTAATAATATTCAATGAAAGGTTAAAAATATGAGCAACATTATTAATCGTGATACCATCGGCGATATGGCCCGCAGGGCGGCAACAAAATACGGCGACAAGACTGCTATTATTTTTCGCGACGTAAAACTGTCTTTTTATGATCTGGAACGGGAAGCAAGGCGCTTTGCCAACCTCATGACCAGCTACGGAATTAAAAAGGGCGACAGAGTAGCCCTCTACGCGTATAACTCCCACTATTATCCGATCAGCATGATGGGGCTTGCCAAAATCGGCGCCATACAGGTTCCTATCAACTATATGCTCAATGCCGAGGAAATAGCCTTCATCATCAATCATTCCGGCTCGAAGATATTTATTGTGGAGGACGCTCTCTTCCCCGCTATTGCCGATTGCCGGGATAAATTCCCTACTGTGGAGAAATGGGGCTTTATCCCTCTGGAAAACTCGGCCGTTCCCGAAGGATTTTTTAACCTGATAACGGAAATAGCCAAAATGACCTATGATGAGCCGCAGGTGGATGTCAGCGCGGAAGATATCGTGCAGATCCCTTACACCAGCGGAACAGAATCAAAACCCAAAGGAGCCATGCTTTCGCACAGAGCGCTCATGTCGCAGTATCACAGCTGTATTTTTGACGGCCAGTATGAGACGGACGATGTCAGTCTCCACGCCCTGCCCCTGTTTCATTGCGCCCAGCTCCATTGCTTTCTCATGCCCTATCTGTACGTCGGGGCCACCAATGTCATCATGCATAAGGCTGACCCCGCGGAAATGATCAGGCTCCTTGAAAAATATCAAATCACGCATATGTTCGCTCCACCTACGGTCTGGATTGGAATTCTGAATCATCCGGAATTCAACAATTACAATCACACCAGTCTGAAAAAGGCCGCCTACGGCGCAAGCATCATGCCGGTGGAAATCATCAAGCAATTGTCCGTCACCTTCCACGGCCTGAAGCTTTGGAACTATTACGGTCAGACGGAAATGGGACCGGTGGCCACCATCCTGAAGCCTGAAGATCAGCTGCTGAAACCGGGGTCCGCCGGCAAACCCGTTCTGAACGTGGAAACTCGGCTGATGGATGACGACGGAAAATTCGTTCCTTTGGGAGAAGTGGGAGAAATCGTCCATCGCTCCGGCCATGTCATGACCGGCTATCTGAATGATAATGAAAAAACCACAGACGCTTTCCAGTTCGGCTGGTTCCACAGCGGCGATTTGGGACGTTTTGACAATGACGGCTACCTCTATGTTGTTGACCGGAAAAAGGACATGATCAAAACCGGCGGCGAAAACGTAGCTTCCCGCGAAGTCGAAGAAGTGTTATACAGGCATCCGGATATTGAAGAAGCGGCCGTGATCGGCCTGCCCGATCCCAAATGGATAGAGATTGTGGCGGTTGTAGTCGTACCGAAGAAGGGCGTCTCTCTCAAAGAAAAAGACATTATCGCCTTCTGCAAAGAGCATCTGGCCGGTTTTAAATGTCCCAAGAAAGTTTTCATTACCGGCAAACTTCCCAAAAATCCTTCGGGAAAGATTTTAAAGCGGGAGCTGAAACAACAATACAGTTCATAACCCCTGCTGGAGTTTTACTATGGAAGAAAAGACCGAAAATTTTACCTCTATCGGCGAAATAGCGCAAAAGCTGGATATGAGCCAGCGGACGATCCGCTATTACGAAGAAATCGGCTTGCTTAATTCTATTAAACGTGTTGAAGGAGGACGCCGAATTTATACCGACGCGGATTTGCGTCGTTTGAAATTAATAAAACGTCTGAAAATTATGGGCATGACTTTGTCAGAAATGCAGGAACTGGAAGCCATGTGGACGATTGAAAAATCAAATGACAAAGTTCTCAGACGTCTTGCCGAACTTTTGGGAAATCACTTGAAAAGGCTGGATGATCGCATTACTGATCTTGATATTCTGAAAAATGAAATTATCGAATACCAAAAACGAATTAAATCCAAAATCGGCGAATAAACGTACTTTTTCAATAGTGTTGTGAGAAAGGAGTAATTGAACTAAATGGAAAAATTTTTCTATCCGCGCAGTATGGTAGTCATAGGAGCCTCCGCCAATAAAATGAATTTGGGACATATTATTGTTCTGAATAACCGCAAAAACAACTATGAAGGAAACATCTACGGGGTGAGCCGGGAAGAAGGGGATATTGCCGGCGCCCACGTTTACGACAGTGTTGAGAAACTTCCGGAGGTTCCCGATGTCGCCATCATCATCTCTCCGGCGCAAACTGTTCCGGATTTTATGGAAGCTTGCGGGAAAAAAGGCATTAAAAGAATCGTTATTGAATCGGGCGGTTTCAGCGAATACTCGGAAGGGCAGCAAACTTTAGAAAACAAGATACTGGAAATTGCCGAACGTTACAACATTCGTTTCATCGGCCCCAACTGTATCGGCATGGTTAATTTCGATATCAAAATGATGATGCCCTTCGGTTTCTTTTCGGAAACCCCGTCCGGCGGACGCGTGGCCATGATCGTCCAGAGCGGCGGCGTCGGCGGCTCTTATCTCAGAGCATTCGGCGACAACGCCATTATTCCCGGAAAATTCGCCGCTGTCGGCAACAAATTGCAGTTAGATGAGGTGGATATTCTCGACTATCTGATTAAAGATGAAAAAACGGATGTAATTTCGATGTATCTGGAAGGCTTCAAGCGCGGAAGAGCCTTTTTCGATCTGGCCGTCAATTCGGATAAACCCCTCATTGTTCAAAAATCCAATCGCAGCAATCTGACCGCCAAAATCGCTCAGTCCCATACAACCGCCCTTTCTGCCGACGATGCGGTTGTCGACGGCTGTTTCCGACAGGCAGCGGTCATCCGTGCGGAAGATGACATCGACTTTATTAACGCGGTGAAAATCATCCGCCTTCCTCTGATGAAAAGCAGACGGGTCGCCATCCTCTCCCGTTCCGGCGGACATGCCGTCCTAACCGTCGATGCCTGTGCCAAATTCGGATTTTCTCTGGTTGATTTTCCCCCGGCTTTCATTGAAACGGTAAAAACCATCTATCATACACGGGTCATTGCCCATCAGAATCCTTTGGATCTGGGAGAAATATTCGACTACACAATCTTTACCAGAATTCTGGAAGAAGCGCTCAAGCTTCCGGATGTCGACGGCGTTTTGTTCAATCATCTTTATATATCCAGTTATGAAGCTGAAATGTCGCGCGATTTCTTAAGCAATGTCACCAGACTGGTGGCGCAGTATCAAAAACCCGTTGCCGTAACGGTGAACACCGATGCCCCGGAAATGCTGAGTATCTCGAGAGACCAGGGATATCCCCTCTTCGCTACTCCTCTGATGGCGGCCAAGGCTCTCGATATGTCGGCCACCTACTACGAGGAAAAAACGGCGCGTAATGCGCGAGGTAACTACGTTCAGTCTTCTGTTGATTCGGCTGCTATTAACAAAATCAAAGAGCACTGTCAGTTTGAAAAACGGATTCCCCTGACGGACGAAGCCCTGAAAATCGCTGAAGCTGCAGGCATTCGATGCATTAACGGTATCGCCGTCAAATCCGCAAAGGAAGCAGGCGAAGCCAAACTTGAATTCCCCGTTGCTTTAAAACTTTTATCCCGCGACGCGTCCCATAAATCCGATGTGGACGGCGTGCAATTGAAGATTCAAAATCATAAGAAACTTGTCCGGGCCATTTCCGGCATGAAAAAATCTTTCCGGAACATTACGCCCCGGCCAACCATTGACGGTTTCCTCATTCAGAAAATGGCGGATGATGGCGTGGAATGCTTCGTCGGCGGCCGGCAGGATCCGGTCTTCGGACCAATTGTCATTGCGGGCTTAGGCGGTATCTTCCTGGAAATTTTCAAAGACACGGCCATCCGTCTCGCTCCGGTAACAAAAAGCGAAGCGATGGACATGTTGAAAAAACTGCAGGCCTACCCCGTTCTGCAGGGAGCGAGAGGGAAGATGAAAGCGGATATCGACGCTTTTGCCGATGTAATCTGCCGCGTATCACAACTGTTGGCAACTGCAACGGACATCGCCGAAATAGATTTAAATCCGGTCATTGTTCACAAAACGGGAAAAGGCGTTTCTATCGTCGACAGCCGGGTGTTCTTCAAATAATACAGACTGAGCGCTCTCCCCTAAAATAAAAAAGGCCTCTGACTATCAGAGGCCTTTTATCAGTGATTGATTGAAAAACAGAGCACGCCCACCCATGATGTACCTACCTTTCATGAGATTGGAAATTTCACCAAAATCGATCTACAATGAAGGCGCACTTATAGTCGTGCTTTTTCATTTCATAACATCATTGATAATGTTAGTCGGTGTGCCGCTGGAAGAGTTACTCGCTGTCGATCCCGGCGAAAAACATGGACCCGCACGATCCGTGGCCATATATAACCCCAGCTTATCTTTTTTCATGCATGCCATTCTTTTTCCGAGAATAAAAGCCGGCTTTAAGTTTTCCTTTTACTTGACGTGTTCTACGGCGTAATTTGAGCACGTGTCGGCATACGTGCCACAATCCGTGCACTGAGCTTCATCGATAATATACCTGTCAGGTCCCTCGCTTATTGCCTTGACCGGACATTCCTCAACGCATGCACCGCAGGAAATGCATTCGTCGTTTATCCTATATGCCATCTTTCACCTCCTAAGCTTTTTGTTAACAGCCTATATTGAGCAACAATGCCAGACAAGGGATGGATCAACGATATGCCATCCCCACTTTTTCTCTCCAGGAAGGTACGGGCTTACCTGCCTCCCAAAACGCCTTGCTCCCCGTTGGTAAATGCTCGAGCCAATCCCTTTCTTGGATCAGCCCTATTTCAGAATAAGGTTACTAAGACTGTTTTCTTCAAGAACCCGATTATATATTTCTGCAACTTTTTTAAGGTGTGGGGACAGCTTGAGCAGGCTTGTGGCATTGCCTTTAATACGGATTTTTTTTGTGGTGATGGCTACTATAGGACTCGCTTTGTTGGACCAGGCTTTGTGGGCGTGGTCCGCAGACATACTTAGCGTGAGATCGGGATTTTCAGCGGGCTTTCCTGGACCTGCCAGAAGTTTGCCGCCCCTGGTATCCACCCATACTGAACAATTCGGACCGTTTTCGGTACAATCGTACCAGATGAGTTGGTTAATTTTTTTCAACCCCTCGAAGACATCGGACTCCTTTTTACATTCTTCAAACAGTTTCAAGAAAATATTGATGGCTTCATTTTCATCTTTCCAGTATTCCATAAAAACACCTCCTTTTTATTGTTTCAAGCCGGGGTCTTTAGCTTTTTTGTCTCGGATATCTGCAACAATGATAATGCATCTACAACCAGCACAGGTGTGATCACAAAATCCGGACGATTAATTGCTCATCGCAGAATAGAGGCAATAGTATCGAGGCCGAGTTCCCTGAGCTTTTCTATAGTCGGCGTCCCCGTCCGGATATCCCATCCACGCTCGTCGTAATAGTCGTCCAGCAGGTGTTCTATATCCTCAGCAGTTATTTTCTTCGTGCCATAACAATTTGTCAGAGCCTGCTCACCATCGGGTGTTTGGAGAGGCTTCAGCCATACTGGAGGGGGTGCATCCTCCGCCCGACCGAAACCTTCTCGTACGTTCAGCAACTTGTTCAGATTGAATACAGCTTCTCCACGTAATTTGAGCTCATTGGGTGAGATCTCGAAGCCGGTAGCGGCAGAGTATATTTCCGCAAGATTCTGAAAACCGATTAAATACATGCTCGACCAGAGGAAACATGTCCCCAGGCAGTTGTTGACGGCAGTAAGATCTTCGGTATGGCTGGTGAACCGGCCAAGATTATAATCACCATAATAGGGAACGGGTTGAAAAATGCGTTTCATGCGTTCTTCGGAAATGCATAGGGTTTCTGCCTCCATCTTAACATGCTCAAGTGTAAGATCAGGCAGGCCGGTTCCGGATCCGGATGTGCCAGCATGCCCACCCCTGGGGCTTGAAATGCCCATCGAAAATCGGACCGCATCGAGAACGGAAGCTCGTGCAGGGTAAATACAATCGCTGCCCTTTGCAATGCCGCTGCCCTCCACATAATCCGATCGGGCATCCCTTCCCACCCATTTGGAAGTTTCAAACCATCCTTCTGCCAAGATGTTTCCGATCCCTTTCCGCTCAAGAATTGATTCCAGCAGATCCATATAGCCGGCAAGGTCGCGCTTCAACACCATGCCGCCAGTGTCACGTTGGGTAATGACATTCTCCTTGTAGCGCCGTGTCACCCAGTCCATGATGCCGAATGCGGTGACAAGGTCAATACCACTGCGGTTCATCTTCTCGATGAGCTTCACCGCTGCACCTACATCTGGAAGTTCGAACCTTTGCCCTACGATGGGCACCCAAAGCATGAATCCGGTCTGCGAGTGCGCACCAGCGTGCTCTCCTTCCTTAATCTCCATGTCGTCACCGCAGTCCAGATAGCAATGAGCACACGAGTTGCGCTTTCTGATTTGCACCGCTGGTTCAACGAATCTTTCATCCCATTCCGCGCGGCTTAGGATACCTGGATTCATATAGCGCGTATGCAGTTCTTTCAAACCAAATACAGTCACAGAACCTAGTGGCTTGATTTTGGCCTCATATTCTTCCCTAACCTCCCTGACGGCCTTGACAAACCTCGGTTTGTCGAAAATGTTAATTGCTCGATTGCCCCCCATGGCCACAATGGCTTTCAGATTCTTGGAACCCATCACTGCTCCAAGGCCTGAACGGCCCAAAGTGCTTTTCTTGTCAGTCAGAGCCATACTGTACCGGCACAAATTCTCACCGGCTTTTCCAATAGCAACAACACCGCATTTTCCGTAAGTATGTTTCAGTTCGTCAGTTGTTTCATAGATATCCTTCCCCCAGAGCATCCCCGCTGGACGGATTGAAACTTCCGCATCCGAAATTACCAGTACCACAGGCGCAGATGCGCGACCGGTAATCACAATATGGTCATACCCTGCTCTCTTCAATAAGAATCCGAATCCGCGACCGCCGCTGACCCCTGTGGACACGAAGAATCGGTTGTCTGGTGTGGCAGGTATTGCACCCTTGAAGGTGGCATATGTTTTGGCGGCCCCTGGTGCCAGGGTACCCACTAGAGGACCACTGCCAATAGTAATGGGATTCTCCGGCGAAAGCGGGTCGGTGCCAGATTTAAGTATATCAACCAGCAACCGGTAATTGACGCCACCGCCGCCGATGAACTGTCGGGCCATGTCCATATCGAGTGCTTCGTGGCAGACCTTTTTACTTGAGAGGTCTACATACAAAATTTTTCCCGTATAGCCACCATACTCTATATTTCCCATCTCCAACCTCCTTTAACTGCTTGTTTAGTGGCAATTTAATTTTTAACACTTCCTGCACCAAAAGACTTTTTAAATAACTAAACGAACGAGAAAACTAAACGACCATACAACATATTTACCTATAACCTTTTGTCTCATCTCCATAACCTCCCGCGGCATCTCATCCTTGAGATCTGGCCATGCAGGTGTTCTTATTACAATTTCCTTTTTTGCCATGATCCTCTCCTTTCGGTTTTAGAATCCTGCTTTCCCTAATTAATAATGAAATTTCATTTGTGTCTCAATACTGTCCTAAGGCGGTTAAACCTTGCTTACTTAATCTTTTCAAGGATGTGGATAGTCATGGATACCTCTTCAAACGCGATATTTCCGCCTCCATTTTCCCCAAGAGCCAACCTCATGCCTGAACTGTGTTGCCAGCTCGTGGATCATGCCGAACCCTGAAGCTCCCACCGGATGCCCAGGAGATTCAAGGCCGCCTGAAGTGTTCAACGGAATTTTTCCGCTATATATTTAATCCTTACTTCCAGAGGCGCGACCACCAAAACACGAAGACAAATCTCTTTCGGGAGAAGGTAACTGGTGCCTCTGCCCAGAATAACAGCGTGTCCATGTTACCGTCAGAAGCATAAGGCTGAATTCTGGAAAACCGCACGAGTTTTCATTTGAACAGGAGTAATTACGAATTCGTTTTAGCGGCTATTTTTTTAGCAAATGCCTCGGCATTTTTTAAATCCTGGACACTCGGGCGGCCTTTTTTTAAGCCGCCTAAACCTATTATTTTTGCTGCTCCAAAAGTGTCGAAGCCCGGACAATTAAATTCTCCGATGACATCAAACCCTTTCGATTGCAGTTTGGCTTTAAGCGGGTTGTGATAAAGATTTACGAAGAATTTCGATGTCAAACCGCTGGTGGTAAATATAAACGCCTTTTTATTCTTTAATGGTGGGAATCTGTCGATAAATTGAAACAGACAAGGGTGAAGTTTAAAATAGTATGCCCCTGAGCCGAATCCGATCAAATCATAGCCGGCAAGAACTTTTGAATCAATTTGTTCCAGTTTCGTTACATTCCATCTGTCATGCGGTCTCCCCCTCCAGAGAGTCTTATAATATGAATTATGGGCATCAGCGGTATCCAAAACCATGTTTTTCATATCCGCTTCAAGATTTTTAGCTAAAACCCTGGCTACTTGTTCAGTATTATTATGATGACCTGAAACATAAACAATGAGACTTTTCATAGACATTCTCCCCTATCAGTAATTTTTATTTCGCTAAGTAAATTATCGTCACGGATAACCCCTCACTCTCGTGTGGCGGGAACATAAGTTTTTAACCCTCCACTAAGATTTCTGACCTTAAAGCCATTCTGCACCAGAATGCGCAGTGCAATGTAACCCCGCAGCCCAATCGCACAGTAGACGACGTATGACTTCTTTTTATCGAGTTCGGATAATCTATGGCGCAGATCACCCAGGGGGATATGCATAGCGCCCTTGAGAGGTCCTAACGCCTCCAGTTCGCCGTCTTCACGCAAATCAATCAGAACATGGTCTTCCGGGAGGGAGCCGATCTCACGCCAGTTCAATATCTGCATGTCTTCCTTCAGAATATTGTTTGCAACAAACCCGGCCACATTAACCGGGTCCTTGGCGGACGAGTATGGCGGAGCATAAGCCAGTTCGAGCTCCTCCAGGTCGGCCACACGTAAGGCCCCGCGCAATGCCGTGGCAAGCACGTCAATACGTTTATCCACTCCTTCACCGCCGACTATCTGAGCGCCGAGTATCCGGCCGTCACCGGGGGCAAAGAGAAGCTTGATCTCCATCATCTCCGAACCGGGATAATAAGAAGCATGGGATGCTGAATGAGTAAAACTTACAAGATAGGGGATTTCGTTTGCTAATAGTGTCTTCTCATTAGCACCTGTGGAGGCAACGGTAAGATTAAACAGCCGGACGACAGAAGTCCCCAGGGTGCCTCGAAACTTGGAAGAACGACCCATGGAGTTGCAGGCGGCGATGCGGGCCTGTTTATTAGCCGGTCCTGCAAGCGCCGTAACCGTGGGGATACACAGAATCAAATCCTGGGTGCATACTGCATCACCCACGGCATAAATATGCGGATCCGAGGTGAGCATGGTCGAATCCACCTTGATATGACCGCTCCGGGATAGCTCCAGACCTGCCTGTTCGGCAAGCGTATTCTCGGGTCGGATACCGACGGAGAGGATGAGCATGTCACACATGATCTCAACACCCAAATCGGTAGTAATGATCAAGCCGTTGTGGTTATCGTGCACAGACGCCAATCCCTGTCCCATCTTTAATTCCACATTCTTGTCTTCCAGGCTGATTTGCACAATCCTTGCCATATCTGGATCAAGGGAAGGCAGTATCTGGCCCAGTTTTTCGAGCAAAGTAGTTTTGACACCCCGTTTGACCAAGTTTTCAATCATTTCCAGTCCAATAAATCCCCCGCCCACAACCACAGCCGATGCCGGACGTTTGTGATCAATATAAGACTTGATGGTATCCGCATCTTTAAGAGTGCGCAGGGTAAACACCTTCCCGTTGTCAATCCCGGCTAACGGCGGGCGGATAGGTGATGCTCCCGGAGAAAGGATCATTTTGTCATACGGTTCTTCGTAGGTGTCGCGGGTAAGTTGGTTTTTAATTGTAATAGTTTTTTTCTCGCGGTCGATATTTATGACTTCGCTCCAAAGACGTACATCTATGCGGTATCGTTGACTGAACTCTTCTGCTGTTGTTACCAGCAGTTCGTCCCGATCATCAATGTCACCGCCGATATAATATGGCAGTCCGCAATTGGCGAACGAGATATACTCCCCGCGCTCGAGAAGAATAATATCGGCATGCTCGTTCAACCGACGGGCTTTGGCGGCGGCAGTGGCACCACCGGCCACGCCTCCGACAATAACAAGTTTATTTTGCATTTGAAACTCCATATACAAGAATAATCTGCTCCATGGCCGCTTATGCTATGCGAAGGCATGTTTCATGCTCAACCAGGGAGCAGCAATAAATTTTCAATTACAGTCTCATGCGGTCCTCTGTTTCTTGCCCGACACAGAAGATTCTCCGATTAAGTTTGGGCTTCATCCTCAGCTTTCGCATTCAAAATAATTTCCAGTGTTTTACGGGCAGCGTTTCCGACCAAAACAGAACAATGATCCCGCATGCCGTCAGCCAATGCCGCCTCATAATCCTCATCTTTGTCCATATCGTAAAAGCGCCCCATAAGTTTTACCTGAATGTCATTACAGCGGGCTGTCCCGTAACGGGCTCGAAAATCATCATACAGCAACCTGACCAGGTCGTACGCGCGCATTGCCGCACCGGGATCTTCAAACTCTTTGGATGTCCGTCCGAATAAGAGACCGATTGCAATGGCTCCGCCGGTGAGCGCCCCGCAGGTGCCGTCTCCGGTAAGCCCGACCCCCATCGACAGTCCGCTTGCAGCCCTGAATGCGGATTCATCCTTTATCCCAAGCACGTCCATAACTGCGGCCACTGTGCTCTGGGCACAACCCGTACAGTTTAATTCGTTGTCCTTGGCCGAATCGAATACCTTGTCTAATCGTTTATCTTCCATATCTTCCTCCTTCAGTTAATATCTTGCATGTTTTCAGGCGGCGGAAATTCCCAGAGAGCAAATCCTGACTCTCTTAAATTATCGGACGTCACCGATACACGGTCAGCTCACCGAACACCTGATGTTTTTCCTGAGTCTCCATTATCTAAACAGTTTCTGATTAACCTTCATCCGCAAACTCGGATTTAACCGACTTGAGTACATTCATTAAAGCATCATTGGTCTTTGTCCGCCGTAAAAGATATGTCATGCTTCCTTTCACTTTAAGCTTTCGCTCCAGCAGAAGCTTTGTCGGATTCTTTTCACCCTTAACAATCTCTTTCCATGTGGAGTACGTGCTTGTTATAATGAAATCCGATTGTTTATCTTCGATACTCTTTAAAATTTCATAACTCCTGACTTTCCCATGCCATGGATCGAGCCATAGAATAAAAGAGTTATCCAATTTACCTTTTTCCGCTTCGATGATCAGGGTAACACTTTTCTCCCAATCGGCTGCGGTCTTGGCATATTCTTCGCTGGCATTAATTTTTGAGTAAACATCGTCTGCCCACTCCTTACTTGGAAAAATGGCCATTTCATTACCTCCCTGTTTTATTTTGAAACTAAGTTATATTTCCCTAAATATTCCTTTAATGCGGTGTCATAGGTTGAGGTGTAACCCCCGCTTCCTTAAGCTCCTTCTTCTTGGTCCGGAAGATTTCCATCTCAGGAAAATCATCGGCCACCCCGATATAACGGAAGGACCAACTCATCCCGAAGGAAATCCAGCGATGATCCCGAACCTCATTTTGAGTAATTGAGCATGCCCTGTTCCTAATAATTTCGGCAACCGCCATCCGCCGCTAAATCCCGCCATTGTTGAATGTGTGAAGAGACGAGATTTGGTTGATGCATCCCGGCAGGATTTTAGATTTGAAATTGTTTCTTCAGCGAAAAAAGTATTTTATTCCCCGATACCCGCCTGATGTATCCGTGTTCGTCCAGTACTCTGGTGACAAGAACATCCGGACGTGACGGGAATGGGAGGCGCTTCTTTAAGTTGGTTTCCGGAGTATCCATTTTGAACCATTCTTGAACAATATCCGGAATAGCCGCTTCACCCATTTTAGAAATAGTCTGGAGGACATCCCGTTTCATGCCCGAATAAAACTTTTCATATGTCCCGAAGAATTCGATGCATTGCTCCTCGCCTCTTACACAATCCTCCAGTTGCAGCGGACTAAGAATAAACTGATCCATATTCAACATATGCATTGCATCACTCATAAAAGTTTTGCTTCTATGGGCATCGGATGCCAACGTGATAAAACCCTGTTCCGCCATGCGCCGAAACGCTCTGGCCGCGCCAATGCATCTATCGAAATTACTGTCGAAGAAGGGGGGGTTGATCTCAACCGTAACATCACCGCTCAACATGAGGCGATTTAAAGGATCGTAAAGACATACGTGTCCGGGGCTATGCGAGCCGTCATGGATAATAAAGAAACGTCCCACTTGCCATCCATAGAATTCCGTATCCCCGTAAGTTCTCTTTTCGCGAGAGCTAAGAGGAAGAATTTCGGCCCTCTCGGCAAGATTTCGTTTGTTTCCGATAAGCAGACGGTCAATCAAAAGTCTTAAGGCGGTTCTGTAGTCTTCATGTTTGGAATTGGCATCGAGCTTATTTATCGCATGCCATAAAGGACGATACTGAGGTTCTGAATATTCAGCGAAGTTCTTTGCATACGTTTCAATCTCCTTCCAGAGAGTTGACCATTCCGGATATGGATTGAAAAACGCTTCCAATTTGCGGAAATCCCCAAGCCAATGGTATTGACATTCAATCACCGGGACTTCCGGTTCGGGAAGCAGAAATCGCACATTCTCGAAGCCCGCATCAAGGACAACTGAATTGTTAAGCGCATGATCCCAATGCCCCTGTGAATCCATTAGAATCAGCGTCTTGCATCCCGCTGACGAATACTTGCGGAGCACTTCAAGTATTCTTGTTCTGTAGAAAGGCTGCATGCCGGCATCAAACATGAACACAATATCTTTATCCCGCAATATGTAGACATTAGCCGAGGGTGGACAAAGAAAGAACGAGAAGCCGAGTGAACCTTCTATTTGCCAGACATCATGAGCGATTTCACGGACGGCAGACCTGGCGAATGTTTCTTCCATTTTTGGAAAATGGAACGGGTGAAGTTTTTCTGGATAATCATCATTCATAAAATACCTCCATTCATTAATTTTCTGTTCATAAGAGCAACTGAATTTCAAAAAGACAAAATAATCATATATTGTCTTAATAATGGCATTAGAATGTCCTTTATGCCTCCGCATCGTAAGTATCCTGGGTGACACCAATGGATTTCAGTTCACCTTTCTTGATCCGGAATGTTTCTGTACGGGGAAAATCATCAATGATCCTGATGTATCTCGGGATCGCAAACTTCGCGAGCTTGTCCTGGAGAAAGTCGAAGATTTCCCTGCCTGATAGTTTTTCCCCCTCCACCAGTTTAACCGATGCCATAATCTCGTCCTCGGTCATTTCGGAAGGCACCGCATAGACCGCGGCTTCCAGCACGGACGGATGCTTGAGAATGGCCTGCTCCACATCGTAAGCAGATACGTTCTCCCCTCTTCGACGCATGGAATCCGTACTGCGGCCGACAAAATAGATGTACCCCTGCTCGTCCTGATACACGAGGTCGCCGGTGTACTCCCATTCGCCCCGTGTCTTCTCAACTGATGCATTGGGATTCTTGTAGTACTCCACCGTACTCTTCTTGTTCCGGTCCACCTTGAACAGCAGTTCACCTGTTTCGCCTGTCAGGACCTCGTCACCATGGACGTTCACGAGCTTGATGATTGAATTGAGCGGTTTGCCGATGGAACCCTTGGGACCGTCGCCGAAATTCGCGATGAATCCCGATCCATCAATGGCTGCGTAGGCCTCCCATATCTTCACCCCGAATCTGTTCTCAAAAGGCTGCCAGAGTATTGCCGGACATCCTGCAGACATCACTTTTTCCACCTTGTGATTCCTCTCATATGGACTTTCCGGCTGCTTCATAAGGATGGGTATTATGGCGCCAATAGTATTGAAGACCGTGGCCCCGGATTTTACGATTTCCTCCCAGAACCTGCTGGCCGAGAAACGCTTCGAGAGTGCCACGGTACACCCCATAATGAGCGATGTCGTAGTTGTCACATACAGGGCGTTTCCGTGAAAGAGCTGCAGAGCGGTATAGTAGACTGAATCGGGTTTGAGGAGAATGGGGGCAAGCATCTTGAGCTTGTCAACGATGTTTTTGTTGTACCGCATAACCACGCCCTTGGGTAATCCGGTGGTTCCGGAGGTATACATGAGCATAAGGATGTTATTCTCATCAAACTTAACATCAGGTTTCGTAATCGAAAGGTCGGCCGCGTAGGCATCCTTCAGGTCAATCATGCCCTCGGGTATCTTGACTCCATCAGGCGCTTCCAGCGTGTTCACGAACACCCATTCCACCTTGGACAGCCTGCTTTTCACGGTCTGATATATTTCAATGAGATCGTAGTCCACCACCAAGTATTTCGTGTCGCTGTTATCAATGGTGTAGACGAGCTGGTCGCCCCTCAGCGATGTATTCACCGTGTTCACGTACATCCCGATCTTCTGGATGCCGAAAAAGATATCGAGGAACTGGGGTGAGTTGTTCATGAGAGTGGCAATACCATCAGCCGGCTTTGCCCCGATCCTTAGCAGATAGTTCGCTATCCTGTTTGCATTCAGGTCCATCTCTGCATATGAAATGGTGCGGTCCTGATACACCAGATATAAGAATGGCTTATCCTTCAGTTTCATTGCCTGATCTTCGAGAAGTGTTGCCCAATTGACCATAAAGTTCTCCTTTGTTTATAATTTATATTCTGTACTCACGGCCGGTCTCTCAGAAAGCCGGCTGAAAATCGGTTATTTCGGCCCCAGCCATTCCACCTTGGGAAAATCCCTCGGCACGGCGCCATCGGTCCGCACTGCGGGATAACCCAGGAGGATGAACATGGCCGGCTTGTCGTACGGCCATTTGAGTCCGAGCCTTTTTTTGAACCTGAGTTTGGTTCTCATGTCCTTGTTGATGGTGTTGGCAGCCAAGCCAACATAGCAAGTGCCCAAGCCTAATGAATGCGCAGCCAGCACCATACTGTGGCATATGATTCCCATGCCGAGTTCCTTGTCGGATATGTGCAGAGCATGAGGAACCACCATGATGGTGCACGGGGCGTCGAAGAAGGCATGCAACGCCCCTTCCCCGAATTGCGGGGACAAAAGACCTGCTATAGCCGCCATGGGGCGTCGATCAAAGGAGTTGGGATATAGCATGCACAATATTTTCTTAAGCTGATTCATGCCGAAATTCTTCTTTGTGTATAGGTTTGAGAATATGCCGAGAAACTTCCCTGTAGCTTCGCTGAGTTCGTCCATGAGTCCGCGGTCGGTTATCACGATAAACTTCACACCTAAACCATTGCCGGCCGTGGGAGCAAACCGACCCGCTTCCAGCACCCGTTCAATTATTTCCCTGGGCACGGGGTCAGGCTTGAATATACGCACGCTTCGGCGGGTGTAGATGACCCTTTCGGTCTCGGTGATCTTCGACTCAATCTCCTTAAAGGGCACTGGCCTTGGCAGCCTCAATGGGTTGGGCAGACCGTCTTCGAGATGCACGGGAATATCGAGTTCGGTTGCCCACCGTCCTTCATCCACACGGTAAAATGTTTTCATTGTTATTGCGCCCTGCGGACAAATAGCATCGCAGTCATGGCACGCAAGGCACACCTTGCCGAAGTATGGATTCTTATACAGATGCGTGTACTCCACCTTGTAGGTACCACACTGGATGCACCGCTTGCTCTCGCTCATCACCTGGGTTGCACTCAAAGGAATTCCTTCCTCCGCATCCGGGTTGAGAAGACGATCCCTGACATCGAGTTTGCCGCCGTCGATGCGGGCTATTTCCCGGTACTCTTCGAGGTGTCGCAGCCTTTCCATAAAAGGGACATTCTTAAAATTGATCTCTTTCTTTTCAGGAATTTCGAGTTTCACATCACGGATGAAGGCATCAATGCCCAAGGCTGCTTTGCGGCCTGCACCGATGGCCTCGGTCACCAGGCCGGGACCGTCCACCGCGTCACCGCCCGCAAACACATTCTTGTCTGCCGTCTGACCAAAGGTGTCCGCTCCTATCCAATCCCCTTTGCCCTCGAGGCTTTCAATGCCTGCACCCACGAGGCACTGACCGACAGCCGTGATGAGAGTGGAAAAGTCCACTTCAAATTCACTGCCCTTGACAGGCACCGGCCTACTTCTTCCGGATGAGTCCTTTTCCCCGAGTTCCATCTTCTGACAGACGGCCTTGTTCTCTTTCACCTTCACCGGCACGCACAGGACCTTGATATTTACCCCTTCGTCCATGGCCGCCTCCACTTCTGCGGCATGGGCGGGCATCTCAGCTCTGGTTCTCCGGTAAAGTATGGTCACGTCCGAACCCATTCTTCGGGCTGTACGCGCTGCATCGAGTGCCGTGTTGCCGCCACCCACCACCACCGTCTTTTTCCCTATCCTGGGCTCCTTGCCTTCCTTCACACTCCTGAGAAAAGCCAGACCGGAGAGTACGTTGTTGCTGTCTTCATCCGGAATGTTCATGGAAAGGCCATCCTGAGCACCGATGGCAAGATAAACCGCTTTGAATTCCTTTTTCAGACTGTCAAGAGTGATATCCTTGCCAAGAGTGGTGTTCACCTTCAAGGTAACTCCCAGGTCGATGATCCTTTGGATCTCCTTCTCCACAACTTTTACGGGAAGCCGGTATTCGGGAATGGCGTAAGTGAGCATACCGCCGGGTTTCGGATTCGCCTCGAATACGGTCACGCTATATCCCATAAGTGCAAGCTGGTAGGCACACGACAGTCCGGAGGGTCCGGATCCCACTACCGCCACCTTAATGCCGTTCATCTTTATGGGCTTTTCGAAACACAGGCTCTGCTCTATCGCGTAATCACCCACGGCGCGTTCGATGCAGTTAATATTCACCGGCTTGTCAAGACACCCTCTGTTGCAGACACTTTCGCAGGGGTGGGGACACACCCGGCCCGTGACAGCCGGAAACGGGTTCGTCTTCGTGAGAACCTTCCAGGCATGGTCATAGGAACTTCCTCCAGCGATAAGATTCAAGTATTTCCGCACATTGATACCCGAAGGGCAGGCATTCTGGCAGGCCGGTTCCTGAAGCTCCGAGGGCTTTTCTCTCCGGGTTATGGAAAGCGTCTGGGAGGGACACTGCATAATGCAGATGCCGCAACCGATGCACTTGTCCTCGTTGAGATCGATGTCCATGGGCGCCGTGGCCACCTCGGGGTCGTTCATGATACGGAATTTGGAAGGCTTAGGAGTCCTCTGCTGAAACTCAATACCCCCTGTTGTTTCTCGTCTTTCGTTTTTTAATGACATTATCTGCTTCCCTCCTTATTCTGCATGGGTTATGAATCGTCCGGTTAAGCGCTGATCTCTCTGATCAGCGAAAGCTTCCTGAGCGGGACAAGGCCGAGAAGTGCCTGCACCTGCCGTGCATCGCGGTAACGCTTCTCCTGACCGTAATCTTTCATGTAGCCGTTGCCGCCAAGGACCTGTATCCCGTCGGTCACTACTTCACAGGCCATCTCATGGACGTGGATTGCCGCGGCCATGCTGTAGACGCCCCAATCAGGAATACCGGCCTCGATTCCCTGGCAAGTTCCGGCAACACACATGTCAACTGCCTTGCTCTTCACCGTCATATTGGCCAGAATCATCCTCACCTCACTCCAGTTCACGATAGTCCAGCCGCCCTGCTCCCGTTCCTTTGCATAGTCCATGGCCTCTTTGAGTGAGCCCTTCATGATCCCGGAAGAGATGGCCGCAGTGGCTACATGCAATACTTTGGAAGCCTTGTTGAAGTACTTTTCCCCTTCTCCCTCCTCACCGAGGAGCTGGGCGTTCACACCGTCAAAGGTGATGTCCACAATGGGGCAGGCGTGAAGTCCAAGGCTGAAGATGGGGGCGCTTTTTCTGACAGCCTTGTCTTTCAGGTCAACAAGGAAGAACGAATATCCCTGTTTTCCCGACACCTTCGCCGGAATGACCGCCCAGTTGGTGAAATTTCCCAAAACCAGGTAATCCAGATTGCCTGTGAGCTTGTAGTCCTTGCCCGAGATTGCTGCCTGAGGCAAGGTGACGACCTGGCCGGGATTGGTGAAGGAAGGGAAGGAAATGAAATAATCTTGAGCAGTCTTCGCCTGTGGAAACAGCTTCTTGGCCGTCTTATCGGCACCGGCTGCGAGGATGACCTCCTGGGACAGCGAACTGGTGAAGATGATCAGAGAATAGGACGCATCCACCTCGGCCACGTGGCCGAGCATCATACACAGAGCACTGATCCCCTGCCCGATGCCGTTGTATTCTTCCGGCAGCATGATGCCGAGGAATCCCAGATCATAAATCTTCCGGAAATTGCTCTCGATGATCTCCGCGTCCCGGCTGTCGTAGGGATAGCGGTCGTTTTTTTCCACATGGGGCTTGAGCTCTTCCCTGGCAAATTCCGTTATCAGATCTTCAAAAGGTTTCAAATCTTTGTTCAATGCAGTTATCATGGCATCCTCCTTACTCTTCAAAAATTTTAGCCTTGGGACAAGCCGGGGCAATGAGACTCTTGAATACATTGATCCGATTAAGCTGATTGGTGCCTTCGTAAATCTGAAGAAGCTTGGCGTCCCGGAGGATCTTCTCCATCCCATTCTCGTGTCTCATGCCGGTTTGTCCCATGAGTTCCAGGGCTATCTGGCAGTTCTTTACGCCGATGTCCGTGCCGTTGAACTTGGCCAGTGATCCCAGGCCGGTGCAGAGATGCTGGTCCTCGGGCTTCTGACCATCGAGATACCATTTGCTCATGAGCCAAGTGCCTATCGATCTGTTGGTGAGCAGGGGAGAAAGAACGTTGTTGAAGAATGCCAAGGGCAAATATTTCAGATAATAGTAGATGGGCTTCATCTGGAGGATGTTGTAGACCCCGCGATGCTGATTTGCCAGGTTGGCTTCAGCATAGGCAAGCCGACCAAGCCTGACATTGGAGTACATCTCAGCAAGTCTACACTGAACCCATTCGTAGCTGATCATGGGTTTTCCGTCGATCTCGGCCTCGTTGGCAAATCTTAGCGCCGCCTCAAATGCGCCGCGGGCCGCGGATGTGCCAAACGATCCTACAACCGGCCGTGAAAGGGACAAGACATAGTCTAAATGGCGCATCTTGACATCCCGGCTCTTCTGCTTAGTGAATCCCTTCGCCCTTTCCGGGTCCAATATCACCAACTCGTCCGGCACGAAGCAATCTTCAAAGTTGAGTACGTCGGCCGTGCAGATTCGCTGTCCCATCTTGTTCTCATGGGTTCCATAGGTAAATCCCTTCATACCCTGTTTGACCATCATGACCACCGTGTTTTCCGAAGACTTCTTCAGGTTCGTGTAGCCATAAAGCACTGTCCACTTGGAAAGACGTCCCATGGAAATGAATATCTTAGTGCCGTTCACGATGTAGCCGCCCTTGACTTTCCGGACATGGCAGGTGATCTTACCCCGGTCCTCGAGTTCGATCTCCTCGACATCTGTTCCCGCCATAGGCTCCGTGATGGCCAGCGCTATGAGGCACGGATCGCCGGTCTTCTCTCCCTGCACCACATCGTTCATAACCTTTTTAATGACTCTGGTATTGCCTGCCATCATCAGGCCCGCTACGCCAAGGTAGTGCACACCGATCACGTTGGCAATACCGAGACACACGGAGCCGATCTCTTCCGAGAAGTACGCTATGGAGGGCATGTTGTAGCCTTTGCCTCCGAAGACTTTGGGCATCCACATGGTGTAGAAACCCCACTCGTTGGCCTTCTTCACCAAATCCCAGGGCAGGAATTCCGGGTTCTCATGGGTTTTTCTATCTAGCTCCAGAAACAGTGGGCGCGCTATCTCGTCATTGAATTTCCGGGCAAGAGCCACAATTTTCTGAGTCTCCTTCACCATGGCTTTGGGCATCCGGGGCGCGTAATGGATTGACAACACTTCATCCCTGAAATCGGGATATCGCGATATGAACGATTTCACCTGTGATCGTGTCAGCATACCACCTCCAATTTTTTTTGTATTCCCAGCGTCTTTATAGCGTTGGATATGTCTTCGGCATGAATATCGTGATTTGCCGTTCGTTGGAGCAACGTGCCTGTTCCATACAACTGGTCTTGCAGAAGGTTTTTGCAACACCGTGACGCCGATATTGCTTCTCTTAGAATCAATGTGGATGCTATATCCGGCAGGAAACGATTCTTGCAGCCGAACACGCTTCCGGATCAGGTAATGGTAACAGTCCTTGTTTTGAATCTATTGATGAAACGCCCCTTGAATGCTGAATCAAGAACTCAATGCACTCATTTCTCCTGTTGAGGAGACGACCAGGCAGCCATCCCAAGTTGCCACATGGTCGTGAAGGCTATTAAAAGCAATGACTTGTTCCTCATTTCCCGTTCATTCGTTCGAGGATATGTATAGTCATGGAAGCCTCTTCAAAGGCGAGATTGCCTCCTCCGTTTTCCCCGAGGGCCAGCCTGCATCCTTTCACCTGCCGGGATCCTGCTTCATGTCTGAGCTGAGTCACCAGTTCATGGATCATGCCGAGCCCGGAAGCCCCCACCGGATGTCCGCGCGACTCGAGTCCGCCTGAGGTGTTGATGGGAATCTTCCCTCCCAACTTCGTGGCTCCGCTCTCCGCAAAGGCACCCCCTTCACCGATCCTGCAGAATCCCAGTGATTCGCTCTGGTGAAGTTCACCGAATGCAGTGGCGTCATGAACCTCCGCAGTGTCGATGTCTTCAGGCCCTACTCCTGCAAACTCATATGCCTGTCGCGACAGCCTCACCGCGATATCCTGATCAAGCTTGTCATACGACCTGTTCGTGCCCGACCCCAGCACCGACGCTCTGATTTTTACCGGTCTGGGATTCTTCAACTTCTTCAGGAAATCTTCGGAACACACGATAGCCGCTGCGGCACCGTCACCCACAGGTGCGCACATCGGAACGGTAAGCGGCCAGACAACGGACCGCCCGTTCAGGATCTCTTCAGCAGTCATAATCTTCTGGAACTGGGCATTTGGATTCATGGAACCGTGAAAGTGGTTCTTGGATGCAATGACTGCGAGCTGTTGCCGGGTAGTTCCGAATGTGGCCATGTGCCACCTGATTCCACTGGCATATACGTCCATAAAGGCGCTTCTTGTCTTTCCTGCCCCTGCTCCACCGTCATCCTCAGGGATCTCGAACTTCATCCCCTCCATGATGCTCCTCAGGTTTTTGATGTGCCCCTCCAGGTTGGACACATCTACCCCTGCGTTGAAAGCCATCATGGTCTTACCCTTGTCCTCGTTGTAAAGCTTTTCCATGCCCATGGCCAACGAGCACTCATACATACCTCCTGCCACGTCTTTGTATGCGCTGTGCAGCGCGGTGGACCCGCAGGCACAGGCGTTCTCCACATTTGTGATCGGTATGCCCTCAATTCCCAGGGGTCTTAAGGCCACCTGCCCTCTGATCGAGTGTTGCATATTAAAGAAGCCCCAGGACGTGTTTGCAAAAAACGCAGACTGAATATCGCTGACCTTCACTTCCGTCGCGTCCTTGATCACATTTTCGAATGCCATTGCCACAAGATCCTTCTCGCTCTTGTCCATGTGCTTGGTAAACTTAGTCATGCCCACCGCAATAATGTAAACATCTCGCATAAAAACCACTCCTTTCGCTTGTCATGGAGAAAAACGCCCTTTTACGATTATCCCCATACATTTTCGTAAAGAACAGCAAGCAGTGTGCCAGTAAAAGAAAAAAATACATGTTATTGTTTTCATTTAACTAATCCAATCTATTAACGAAAGGTGTTGTTGTGATTCGTCATATATGATAAGCAAACACGTTATTATTAGTATTTTCGCTATATTTCGCGAGAAAGACGGCTTTTGCACTGATAGGAGGCATCATGATTCTTTTGGAAAAAAATGCAGGCGAAACTCTTATACGCCAGATTTTGAACAGTCAAGATCCGGAAACGGCCATAAACGAAGTCTTTAGATTCATCAGAAAATATCTCCCTCTGGACTTCATGACCCTGCCTGTTTACGACTCCCGGAGGGGCATCCTGCGCTACAGAGCATTCACCAACAATGAGGGTGTGTTCTTCACCGACGAGCCCGTCCGGCTGTCCAAAGATGCCAAAAAAGAAGCTGACAGAATCATGCACCAGAAAATGAAATTCTTCGAAAGCTACCTCGATAATCCTGTCTCGAAAACAGTCACCAGCTATTTCGGCCTAAAAGAGCAAGATGTCTGCAGTGGCATCTCGGTCTTCACAGATCTGGGATCATCCCGATATGGCGTCCTGTCCTTCGCAGCCCGAGGGAGAAACAGGCACACACCGGAGCATCTTAGAATTATCGAGGAACTGTATGGATCTATTACTGAAGTGACACGGCATATTTTGTCTCAGATGGAAATTGTGAACCTCAAGGAATACATCACTCTGGTGAACGAGGAAATCAGAGAACGATTCATGGGACGCCGCATCATTGGGTCCACCACCGGCCTTAAAGAAGTGTTGACGTTGGTGGAGCAGGCCGCCCCCCTCGATATACCCATCCTCATCACAGGCGAAACCGGAGTGGGCAAGGAAGTAGTGGCCAGTATCATCCATCAGCGTTCGAAACGTTCCGATGGCCCCATGATCAGCATCAACTGCGGCGCCATACCCGATACTCTGCTGGACAGCGAGCTCTTCGGCCACGAAAAGGGTGCGTTCACCAGTGCCGACGCCATGAAGCAGGGATATTTCGAGAGGGCCGACCGGGGCACTATCTTCCTTGACGAGATCGGTGAACTTACCCTGCAGGCCCAGGTAAAACTGCTTCGCGTTATTCAGGATATGACTTTCCAGCGTGTAGGCGGCAAAAGGTTCATCACCGTGGATGTGCGGGTAATTGCCGCTACAAACCGTAATCTCGAAAGCCTCATAGCAGAACTTCAGTTCAGGAAAGACCTGTGGTTCAGACTCAATGTATTTCCCATTCAGGTTCCACCGCTACGGGAGCGCCTGATTGACATTCCCGCCCTTGCGGTTTACTTCGCAAGACGGCAGACCATCGAGATGAATCTTCCCTACCAGCCACGGTTCGCGACTGGCGCCATGGAGCAGCTTCAAGCCTATGACTGGCCCGGCAATGTCCGGGAGTTGCAAAACGTCATTGAACGGGCGCTTATCACTAATCGTGGAGAACCCATGACATTCCCGAACCTGGCAGGCACATCTCCTGCTGAACCGACTATCGCGGCTCTGCCGGAAGATACCTCCTATCCTACTCTTGATGAAATAACAGCGCGGTATATCCGACAGACCCTCATGAAAACGGGCGGCCGGATATCCGGTAAGGGAGGAGCGGCAGATTTACTCGGAATGAACCCGTCCACGCTTAGATCGCGGATGAGGAAGCTCTATATTAAAGTTAAAAAAATTCCCGGAAACCCTTGAGAATTGTCGCTACAATATAACTGAAAGAAAAAATAAAAGAGGAACGTTGACGTATAAACCAACATATTGAAGAGAGAATTCTAAGAAGCACATCATATAAAGACCATTGTTTTCTTCAAATGATACAGGTTGAACGCTCTCCATAAAAAAGGCCTCTGACTATCAGAGGCCTTTTATCAGTGATTGACTAAACAGAGTATTTGTACCACTTGCGGGTATTGTAGGCGGTCTTGATCATCTCAATAATCGTATCTTTCTCACACATGGCTGTATTGAAAACCAGGTCATAATTGACGGGATTCAGCATGTCCTCATGAAAATACCCCCGGATAAAGGCAATGCGCTCAGACTCTTTGCCCATGACATTCTGTCTGGCCACTTTTTCAGATACCTTATAAGCCTCTCTGACGTTTTCAATCCTTCTTTCCAGAGGGGCAACCACCAGAACACGAAGACAAATCTCTTTCGGTAGAATGTACCCGGCGCCTCTGCCCAGAATAACAGCGTGTCCATGGGCGCCAATGGCCCCTATTACTTTTGTCAGCTGATCGCGGTATTCATTGGGCCAGAGATGACGCTCCGCAGTAAGCATAGACAGCCAGTCCAGAACAATAGAGTTGTCCTGCTCGTCGACGGTTTCCACAACACGACGGTTAACATCTGCATTCTTGGCTATGGCATCGACAATCTCCTGATCGAAAAAATCAATTTCCAATTCTTCCGACAGTTGTTTGGCTATGTTCCAGGCGCCGCATCCGGAAAGCCTTGAAATGGTGATAACCGGCCTTATCGGTTTTTTATATTTTCTTTTCCGATTGGACTGCCATCTTTCTATTTGCTCATTGACCAGCTTATCAAGTGTCTTCCTTGGATAAGTTTCCATAAATCAGCGACCTCCTTATTGTGCATTATTTGCCTTTCAGCATTCACCGCTACTCTCATTTTTACGGGGACATTATATGATATATAGTGCGGAAAAGCAATTAAAGCCAAGCCACAAATTTCATATGTTTCCAGTATTAATTTTTATTACGTAAAGGCCAAAACTTATTCAACAAAGTCTGTCTTTTAAAACAATCTTTCGCTTCTCTTAAAATTCGGCGGTTTGGACAATCGCGTGAATAATTACAATAATTTTTTCTGTATGAAGAGTTTTTAAAAAGCTGACCCGTCGAAATACCATCTCCACAAATATTATTTTTCCGCTTTATTCTTTATTGCTTGAAACCCGGAGTGATTTCGTTTAAACAATTTTGTATCATATTCCATTATAAAAAGGAGCCGCCATGATCAAGATTAAAGAAATAAAAGCCAGCAACATGAACGTAAAAAAATTCATAGACAACAAAGTACGGGATATCCAGCAGGCTGTGGAAGACGGTCTGGCCATCAACGCTCTTTCCGGAGGCGTGGATTCATCGGTTGTCACAGCGTTGGGACATAAGGCGCTGGGCAAGAGGCTGAAAACCTATTTTATCGATAACGGCATCATGCGTGAAGGCGAACCCGCCAAAGTCGCCGCGGCTTTTAAAAAGCTCGGTATTCAGATTGAAGTCCTCGACGCTTCCAAAGCTTTCTTTAACGCTTTGAAGGGACTGACTGATCCTGAAGAGAAAAGAGAGGCCATTACCCAAACCTTCTATAAAAATATTTTCGGTCAACTGGTCATCAAAAGCAAGGCCAAATACCTTCTGCAGGGCACTATTCTGACCGACGTAGATGAAACTGTCGCGGGGATTAAAAGACAGCACAACGTTTTCGAACAACTGGGCATTGATCCGCAAAAAGCTTTCGGTTACAAAATTCTGGAGCCGCTCATCGAGCTGCGCAAGGACGGCGTCCGCAAAGTCGGACGAGGATTGGGCCTGCCGGAAGACATGTTTGCCCGGATACCCTTTCCCGGACCGGCGCTGGCCGCTCGAGTCATTGGCGAAGTAACGCCGGCCAAAATCGCTCTGGTCAAAAAAGCAACCGCCATTACCGAAGCAACGCTGAAAGATATCAAAGCTTTTCAGTATCTGGCTATTTTACATGAAGATCGCGTCACAGGCATGCGCAACAACAAGCGTGTTTTCGGCAACCAGATTGAAATCCGCTGCTGGAACAGTCTGGATGCGCGAACGGCCCGCCCCACCAGACTTTCCTATGACCTTCTGGAAGACCTCGCCGCAAAAATAACCAATAACATCCCGGAAGTGGTCAGCGTCACTTACAACATCACTTCCAAACCAACGTCAACCATTGAGGCGATTTAATTCGCAGAACATTTTTTAAATATAAGAGGCGGATTTCAACTGAGTCCGCCTCTTATTAATCACCTTAAAGTTCCTCATTTAAATAAAGTAAACCAAGAGGGATACTGGAACCTTTCATTTTGCATCATGCCTCCCCCCCCATTCATTTATTTTCACCGGCATTGACATCCTGGTCTTTGAGATGCAGATGCATGATCCGGCGGATTTCAATAATGGCTTCGGGCGTTTCCTGTACGCTGTGCCCGGCTAAAATTACCTCTTCCGAATCCGCGCCTTCCAGATGAGAGCTGGCGTACGGCACCACACCGTCACTGGAATTGGACAACGGCAATTTCGGTTTGTTATTGCCGATAATCGAATGGTAGTGCACGCTGGGCGAAATCGGTAAATCAGCGGTGAGTTGAATGAAAGGATCATGGCTGCTGAGGTTGGTGATGCTGTTGAACGAACGGAGCAACGACACAGGATTGGCCGAACCCGGCTCGACCAGCAGTTGCGCCACTTCCTTGAATCTGCCCAACACAGAGAAAGGAATGGTTACAAAACCGGCTATCCAACGCGCTAAAGCCATTTCCGCAACGGGGGTGCCCCTGTGCGGAGTGGCAATAAAAATTACCCGCCTGACCTGTGGGAGCGGTTCAAAAGACAGATACGGCCCCAGCTCTTCTTTCACTCGTTCCAGGCGTCTCCCCTTAAGCGGATACTTTTTAAGAAATGCATCCCACAAACGATCCCCGGAGGAAGAAATCATCAATCGAGACAAAATTCCGCCCATGCTGTGTCCAACCAGCAAAATATTCCGGGAAGCCGGCGCAGTTCCCTCAGGGTCAAAATATTCCAGGGTTTGCCTGATTGCCTTGTTGATTTCACAATGATTAAACGCGATATGCGCGTTAGTCGGGTAATAAACCTGCCAGATCTGAAAATTCTGGCGCAAGGTTTCGTCACCCAATACCTCGTTGGCCAGATTGATCCAGGCTTCGGGGCTGCTGGCTAAGCCGTGCAGCATGATGACGATGCGGCGGTTGGGATTATACGGCTGCATCAGATAGACGCGCGGTGTCTCCAGCACATCGCCCTTGCCGAGAAGAGTCAACAGCGACTGCGCGGCAAAGCCGGATCGTGCCAGCCATAATCCGTAGCCGGAGGTAAAGTTGGCCGCCAGCGGAACTTCCGTTTCAGCCAATTTAATATTTTCACGGCCATAAGGATCATAACCTGTTATACTCGCTTCACGGGTTTTCAGCACTTCTTCAAGGCTGCTTCCCGGAAAACTCATCACCGCGGTCACGGCTGGAAAAGGTGTTTCGCTGAAAGGAACTTCCGCACTCTGAGTATTGACAACGCGATGAGACGTAATGGCCACCAGTTCAGCGCCCAAGCCGTCACGCCGGTACTGATTGCGCAGACCGGCAAAGGACAGCGAGGATGCCGGGATCAACTCTTCGGGCAAAACACGCTTGCCCGCAAATCGCACATCTTCGTTCCTGATTGTAATGCGCCAGTCTCCGAACTGCACCTGAATACCACGTTTATTTTCAACGTCAGTCGGCGGGTGTTTACGATAATATTCAAATAAGGTGGTCAGTGTTTTTTGCACGGCAAAGTTGTAATAATCCCGCACCTGTGTCTGACGATCCTCCATGGCGCGCATGCCGGGTCTGCGCTCGGTTTGAAACAAATAGGCATAGGAGAACCTCGCGGTTTCCAGATAGGCATTGAGGATGGCTTCTGCATGTTCAACGTCCCCGAATTGTGCATCCAGTTCCATGGCTTCTTTGAGCCAGAGTTCGGCAAGAGCCGACAAGCGGTTCTCGCTGGGCAAACCAATGGTTTCCAACAAGGCCTTCCGGCAGAAGGCACTCTCTTTATCGCATTTTTTTTTATCGATACCGACCACCTGCAAAGCAGCGCCGGCATAAACACTCAATTCACCGGTCGTCAGCATGTCACCGCGACGCTGCGACATATAATCGCTGCTGCTGACGGACGACACCTTGACGCTGGCGCAGCCGGTCAGCACTATGTATAAAGACAAAAGCAGTAATAAATTAAGCCGGCCGGTGGATAGAACACCCCGTGACATGGATAAAAACTTTACTTTCATGTTTTCAGTATAAAAAGGAGGTTTCTGTTTGTCAATGAATTATAGGTTCCACAGGCATGAAGAAACGGATAATGTTTGTCGAAAACTGTGCTTCTTGTTTTGGCATGCTGCATCAATCAAAATCATGGCCGTACAAAATGTTATGCAAGGAAAACAATATTGTGATAGATTTTGCTGAAATGAGATGAAAAGGCCATACGGCAGTTTAGAACATCATTTCTTTCTTAAAAGAAATTTTCACGTCAAAAAATAAAAGGAATAAGCCATGCAGAATTTCGTTTTTGAAAATCCGACAAAAATTATTTTCGGCAAAGGTCAGATTCCCAAAATCGGCAAAGAAACTTTTCGTTTCGGCAAAAAAGCCCTGTTGGTCTATGGCATGGGCAGTATTTATAAAAACGGCATTTATGATCAGGTTACGGATTCTCTAAAAAAAGCCGGCGTCGGTTGTATTGATTTTCCCGGCGTCAAATCCAACCCCGTTCTTTCTCACGTACAAAAAGGCATCGAACTGGCACGCCATGAAAAGGCGGATGTCATTGTGGCGGTTGGCGGGGGAAGCGTGATTGATGCCGCAAAAACCATTTCCGCGGGCGTGAATGCGAATCATGATGTCTGGGATTTCTTTACTTTCAGCAAAACCATCACCGGCGCCCTTCCCGTCCTGACGGTCGTCACCGTTTCCGCCAGCGCCTCCGAAATGAATGCCGGCGCAGTCGTCACCAATGAAGACGGCTGCCGGAAATATTGCATTGTGTCACCGTTTATACAGCCGAAGGTTTCCATTCTTGACCCGACCGTTCTCTTTTCTTTGAGCCCTGAATACAGCGCCTACAGCGCCGTCGATGTCATCACGCACATGCTGGAGGGATACTTCAATAACACGGCTTCGGCAAGCCCCCTGCAGGACAGGCTTGTCGAGTCGTTGATGAAAACAGTCATGGAGAGCACGGATATCATCATGAAAGAACCCGATAACTACAATGCGCGCGCCAACATGATGTGGAGTGCCATTCTCGGCTTTAACGGACTGACCACCGCAGGCCTTGGAAAAGTCATCATGCCCGCGCATATGATTGAACATTCTTTGAGCGCCATTTACAATATCGCTCACGGAGCCGGGCTTTCCATCGTTACGCCTGCCTGGATGTCCTGGGCATTGGATACAAAAGAGGAAAGACTGGCAAAATTTGCGCGGGAAATTTTTCAGGTAAAAGGAGCCCGTTTAAGGCTGGCAGCGGAAAAAGGAATTGCCTGCCTTAAACTCTGGTTTGAATCCATCGGAAGTCCCGTATCTCTGAAGGCGGTCAACATTCCCGAAAGTGATATCGAAGCCATCGCGCAAAACGCTTTCGCTTTGTCGCAAGTCTGGCGCTACGACGGATACACCAAAGATGTCATTACCCAAATATTGTCAAACGCCTGTTAATTTTATTCACAATTCTCAATTAAGAAAAAAATCAGCGTTCTTCTTTTGTGGTTGTGGTGATAATTGTTTTGGCGTTTTTGTATTTATCTTTTTTTACTATTTGCCTCAGACCGGCGATGGTCTTGATGCCGTAATCCCTGGTAAGCATGCTGACGAGAAAAGGAGGCAGTTCACCGCCCGGATCAGCCAGAACCTGATAGATAACCTCCGTCTTGTCTTTACCGCGAGGTATCAACGTGCAATCAACAATAGAGAGCGGCATCCGCACAATTTCTTTATTCTGCTGATACGTTGTTTTGATTCCTTCCGCATGACAATAAATTGTGCCTGTTGTTTTATCGACGGACCAAACGGCCTTGGACACAACATCCCTGTCCTTTACAGGAAAAGGAAGATCGGTCAGACTATAGAAATAGATGATGTCTCCGGAGCTTTTCATTTCCGGCGTATTGATAAGATAGGCCTCTTTGCACAAAAAAATATATTGCGGCATTACCGAAACATCACGGATAACCGCTTCAACGACAGCTATCGGCGCATTCACGATACCCGCAGCCTTTATCTCATCAATACTGTTTTGGCTTGTCGGACGGCTGTAACCCACAATGCCATCCGATTCTCCGGTCTTTTTCCAGCCGTTATCAGCCGCCCAAGACATTACAGCACTGGTCCAAAGGACAAATACAATTGAAATGCTGAACTTAAAAATTCTCATAATAACTGTCAGTCGTCTTTGTACATTTCTTCGATAATATCTTTGAACTCTTTTGAAATAGATTTGCGTTTGACCTTCATGGTGGGAGTGACTTCGCCGTCCTCCGTGTAGAGTTTTTTGTCCAGCAGACGGAATTTGCGGATATTTTCCACGCGGGCAATCTGCCGGTTGACCTTTTCCACTTCCTCGGTGATAAGCCTGACAACTTCCTCCGCACGCGTTAAACTGGCAAAAGTCGTGTATTGAACCTTGTGATCCTGCGCGTATTTGACGACATTTTCCTCATCAATGACAATCAGCGCGGTAATGTATTTGCGTCTGTCGCCGATAACCACGGCGTCCGTGATATAAGGAGAAAACTTCAGCAGATTTTCGATGTACTGCGGCGCGATGTTTTTACCGCCTGCTGTAATAATGAGGTCTTTCTTGCGGTCGGTGATTTTGAGATAGCCTTCCGCGTCTATCTCCCCCACATCTCCTGTATGAAACCAGCCGCCTTCCAGCGCTGCCGCCGTGGCTTCCGGTTCTTTGAAGTATCCCTGAAAAATTCCGCCGTGTTGAATCAGTATTTCGCCGTCATCGGCTATCTTCACTTCGGAATCCGGCAAGGCTCTGCCCACCGTTCCCAGTTTAAAATGCTCCTCGTCGGAGATGTGCGTAATTCCTGTCGTTTCGGTAAGACCATAGCCTTCGCGTATCGGAATGCCGATACTCTGAAAGAACTTCAAAATCTCATGCGAAATGGGCGCCGCTCCGGAAAATCCCAGCCGCACTTTGTCGAAACCCAGACGCTGCTTGAGTTTCCAGAACACACTGAAATAAGCAAGCTGGTAACCAATATATAAATACCAGGGTATGTATTTTCCGGCGAGTTTATAATTGTTGTATTGAGTTCCGATCTTGAAGGCCAGATTGAAAACGGTTCGTTTGAACCAGGTGGCATCGGCCATTTTCAGCACAATGCCCGAATGATACTTTTCCCAGATCCGCGGCACGGCATGAAAAAGCGTGGGAGAAACATCACGCAGGTCATTCATCACGGTATCGGTGTTTTCGGTAAAATTGACAATATGTCCCGCCCGCATGTGCATCATCAAATCGAATATCTGTTCATAGACATGATTTAGCGGCAGAAAAGAGATGGTCTCGTCTTTCATACTCATTCTGGTTATTTTTTCCGTCTGACGGGCAATCCACAAATAATTCTGATGTCTAATCATCGCACCCTTCGGCGGACCGGTGGTGCCTGATGTGTAAATAATAGAGGCAGTCTCTTCGGTTTCTCCTCCATCCACTATTTTTTCATACAGGCCGGGATTTTCCTGATCCACCTTTGCCCCCAGTTCCAGAAGTTTTTCAAAGCTCATCAGCATGGGATCGTCGAAGTGCTTGAGCCCCTCCATATCCCAGACCACGATTTTCTGGAGATGCGGCGTTCTTTCACGAAAAGCCAGCGCTTTATCAAACTGTTCTTCATCTTCACAGAAAAAAACAACCGATTCGGAATGTCCGACCACATATTCGCACTCCGCTGTCGGATTGGTGGTATAAACGCCGACAAAAATTCCGCGCAGTGACATGACACCCATCGCCGAGAAGAGCCACTCCGGTTTATTTTCACCGACAATCGCCACGTGATCGCCAGGCTTGACACCCAGCGCGTACAGTCCCATCGCCACCTTTCTGACATTTTCATAGTACTGCGTCCAGGTGATGTCATGCCAGATGCCATAATCCTTCATGCGCATGGCAATCCTGTCCGGCTGTTTTTGCACCAAACGCTTCAGTGCCTGCGGTAATGTTTTGATTTTGTCTTTATCGTCCATACTTTGACCTCAACGGAAACGAACTTTGCGGCGATAACGCTTGTAGCCCTTAATTGATGTTTCCGTGGCAATCCCCAGATAAAATTCTTTGACGTCATCGTCCTCGCGCAGAATTTCCGGCTTGTCCGCCCGGACGATACGCCCGTTTTCCATTAAAAAAGCATAGTGGGAATATTTAAGCGCCATGTTGACGTTTTGCTCCACCAGCAGAATTGTGACACCCTGCTGATTGATTTTCTGGATGATCGTAAATATTTCCTTGGTCAAAAGCGGAGACAGCCCCAGCGACGGTTCATCGAGCATGAGCAGTTTAGGACGACTCATCAGCGCCCGTCCGATGGCCAGCATCTGCTGCTCGCCGCCGCTTAAATGCCCGGCCTGCTGATTTCTGCGTTCGTCCAAAATGGGAAACTGTTTGAGAATGCCGTCAATGTCTTCCTGAATTCCTTTTCTGTCTTTGCGGGTATAGGCGCCCATGAGAATATTTTCCATCACGGTGAGTTCAGGAAAGACCTCGCGTCCCTCCGGCACATAGCTGATACCCATCCTGACGATTTCTTCCGTATCCATGCGGTCTATTCTTTTGCCCAGGAACTCAATGGTCCCTTTTTCCGGCTGGTCGTCATCCAAAAGACGCATGATTGTTTTGAGGGTGGTGGTCTTCCCCGCGCCGTTGCTGCCCAGAAGCGCCACGATAGCGCCCTGTTGGATTTCAAAAGAAATGCCGTGCAGCGCCCGAATCAGATCGTACCAGGTTTCGATATTCTTAACCGCGAGCATTAGTCCTCCTCTCCCAGATACGCGGCAATGACTTCGGAATTTCTCTGAATTTCCTGAGGCGTTCCCTCGATAATTTTTACGCCCTGATTGATGGCCAGAATCCTGTCGGAAATACCCATGACCATGTTCATGTCATGCTCAATGAGCAGAATGGTTACTTTATAATCTTCCTGAATATCCTTGATCCAGATACGCAGATCATCCTTTTCTTCCGTGTTCATACCGGCGGACGGTTCATCCAGCAGCAGAACCTTCGGCTCCAGCGCAAGCGCTCTCCCCAGTTCCACAAGTTTGCGTTTCCCGTAAGGCAGATTGGATACAAACAAATCGCGCAGTGCCTGGAGATCAAGAAAGTCGATAATATGCTCGATAACTTCTCTATGTCTTATTTCTTCTTTCGCGGCGGGAGAGCGTCTGCCCAGCATAAAAGCACCGCTCATAATTCCCGTCTTCATATGAATGTGGCGTCCCAGCATCAGGTTATCCATGACGGTGGCATTGCCGAAAAGCTGAATGTTCTGAAACGTACGCGCCACACCTTTGCGAGCAATGGTATCCGGACGCAGGCCAACAAGGTTTTCATTTTCCAGAAATACTCCACCTTCGTTCGGTTTGTAAATACCGCTGATCATATTGAAGATTGTGGTTTTCCCGCTTCCGTTGGGACCGATAATCGAAAATATCTTGTTTTGTTCAACTTCAAAGCTGACATTATTAACCGCCTTGATGCCGCCAAAAGAGATGCTTAAATTTTCCACACAAAAGTGCGCCATGAGTTGCGAACCTTTAAGGCCATTATTTTAGTAACGGCATGTACTAATGATTGGAGGCGGAGCGGTCAGGCCCCGCCTCCAATTCCGTTATTTCTTCTTCCAGGTAGCCAGATCGTTAGGTGTCCAGTCCTGCAACATAATATAACTGGAGTTCGGTCCGCATTTTTGAATCTGAATTGAATCGGTTCCCTGATGTACTTTAGGAGTCCAGTTTACAACCGAACCTATACCCTGAAAATTCTTTGTGACAGTGAGTTGTTTGATAAATGCTTCCGTGCTCAGTTTAGGCCCGACCCGCTTGAGTGCGTCTACCAATGGTTCCGCAAACATAATGCCCGCAGCATAGAAAACGCCAAAACGCTCCTCGGGGGCATATTTCTTTACTGCGTTCCGGTATTTGTTCATAAGCGGATGATTTGCATCGGACGGTATTACGAACGCACCGGTGATGACTCCTTCCCACAAGCCTCCGGTAATCTTATTCATCAACGGATAATCGGACAACGTGTTGGAAGAAATCCATTGCGGTTTAAACCCGATTGTGGCGCTGGTTTTCAGGGCTATGGCAGCAGAAGTAGGATTAACCCACATGATAACCACGCTGGCGCCGGAGTTTTTCAGCCTCAGTATTTGGGAAGAAAGATCCTTTTCGCCGGGTTCCACCGAGATTTCTTCCGCCAGTTTCATCTTGTAGGTTTTCAGGCGTGTTTTGCATCCTTTGAGTCCGCTCTTGCCGTAGGCGTCGTTCTGATAGAGGAAACCGATCTTTTTCGCCTTAAGTTTTTCTACTGCGTATTTCGTCAGGATGCTGGCCTCGTCATCATAGAGAGGATACACAGCGAAGATGTAAGGATTGACCGGAAATACATACTCCTCGATGGCTGTCGACGGTGACACCCAGACGATTTTATTCTGCGCGAGATAGTCCTTCACGGCCATACCGCAGGCAGCGCCGACTCCTCCCACAAAGGCAAAAATACCTTCGCGCTCGACAAGTTCTTTAACAACGGCCTTAGTCTGAGCGGGATTGTACTGATCATCGCGAATGAAATATTTGATTTTCCGTCCATGGATGCCGCCTTCATCGTTGACAATCTGAAACAGAAGACCACTTCCTCGGGCTACCGATCCCCAGGGGGCGGCCGGACCAGTCTGCGGTCCCCATTGGGCAATTCTGATTTCCTTGTCATCAAAGCCGGGCTTGCCGGCAGCAAAGACCAGGAGTGAACACACAAAAACCGTGCATAAAATCATTGACGCAATTAATATTTTTTTCATGACGACCTCCTTACCTTCGAACGATTAGAATAATTGATTACCCTTTTACCTTCTAATAAATACCTTTGATTTATCAGCCTTTGTACCACTTCCCTTTCTCTTTCAGGAAAGTGAAGCTATAGTTATAAATACTATTCGGCCCTGAATTAGTAAAAGATACTTCCACCTCAACCTGGACAAACTTATCCACATCGGGATAGTTCTGCCTGTTATCGTTATCGCGCAGGCGATAGACTCTTACAATCTTATACTCGTTGATGGATAAAGGAGGATTTTCGGCAATGTCTTTCAGATATTCTTCATAAGAATGATCGCGTTTGTAATCGGACGACGGTGCCAGCAAAGCATAGATTTGCTGGAAATCATTTTTCATCTCAGCTTTTAAGTAAGCATGCGCGGTTTTTTCTATTGTGTCTTTTTCCCAAAACAGTTCCATTTTGTTGCGTGGAACATCCCAGATAAAAAATCCTGAAATAATCAATGCCAAACAGACGATAATTATTACTTTTACTGCCTTGTTCATCATTTTCTCCCGCGGACTCAACTTACAAACAGTTGACTTATACTTTCTTGATATAATGCTTTGCGAATAATCCGCTCGGCCTTACTGTAATAATCAGGATAATGACGACAAAAGCGACTATCGGCTTCCATTCCGGCCAGGCATAACCGAAGAAGTTTTCGATGATGCCCATAATCAGTCCGCCGATAACGACGCCGGGAATACTGGTTAAACCGCCCAGTACCGCCGCGGCAAAGGCGCGCATAAACGGTTCCATCATGAAGTTGGGATCGAGCACGGAGCGCGCCGCAAAGAACATAGCGGCAATCGCGCCAATGAGTGAACTCATCGCCCAGGTAATGGAGAAAACTCTCTCCACCTTGATGCCCATAATCTTGGCCGCATTGACATTCTGCTGGGTCGCACGCATGGCGATACCCAGCTTCGAATAGCGGAAAAATAAAAACAAGGATACCATGATGATGATAGTCAAAGTAAAAACACCGATCGTCCATTCATTAATTGCCAGGTCGGGAGCTATTTCGTGCGTCTTGGTAACTGAAAGCAGAAAGGGAAAATCCTTCTGCTCGGCGCCCCACTTCCAGCCGGCCAGTCCCATAAGCAGCATCTCCGCACCCAGGGTAATAATCAATAAACCGAGCACAGTCGGATCCTTCGCCGGACGCAGAAAGCAAAATTCAATGGCCATGCCCAGTAAAATCGCAAAAACCATTGTTGCGGGAAAGGCTATCCAGAAAGGAACATTGTAAACCGTTAAAATATGGTAGGCGACAAAAGTGGCGACCATCCCCATTTCGCCCTGGGCGAAATTGATGACATCCGAGGTCTTATAGATGATGGCCACGGCAACACCGAAAAGCCCGTAACAGGCTCCGATGGCCAGTCCTTCAATCAACAGCATCTCAAACATGCGCTCATTTCCCCCGTCTTTTTAAAACGGCCAGGTCTTCCAGTATTTTTTAATTCTGATCCAGATGCCGAACATCCCCAGCGGTTCAAAAATAACAATTGCGATCATGATCAGTCCCAGTGCGATGCTGGAGAAATTGGCCAGCCCGATTACGGTAAACCATTTCTTCGATACGGTCATTAGAAGCCCTCCCACATAGGGCAGGTTTTCCACATTTTTTAATAAGTCGTACTGGAGATAAGTGATCAGGATAGCGCCCATGATAGCGCCCATGATTGAACCGAGTCCTCCGACCGTTATCATCACCAGGAAGAGAATGGAAAGAATCAGGTTAAAAGTAAAAGGATCGAAGAAGCCGACGACAAAACCGTAAAGTCCCCCCGCTACCCCCGCGTAAAAAGCGCTGACGGCAAAGGACATCGTTTTGTAAATTGTAAGATTCACACCCATGACTTCAGCGGCGATATCGTCGTCCCGAATGGACATAAACGCACGACCAACGCGCGTCTTCATCATGTTTCTTGCGCCGATCACCATTAAAACAGTAATGATCAGAATCAGATAATAAATTTTCACGTCACCCTGGATCACCCAGCTCATGGATGATCCGGAAATCCCCAGATCAAGGGGAGGTGCGGTGATTCCCATTCTGCCGCCGAAAATATCCCAGCGGCCGATAATATGCATGATGGTCAAACCAAACCCCAGCGTGGCAATCGCCAGATATGGCCCTTCCAGTCTCAACGCCGGAAGCCCGATGATAAAACCGAAAATTGCGGCAATAAGCGCAGCGATAATAAGCGCAGCGATAAAGGGAAAATGTAAGTGGATCATGATCAGCGAGGTGCCATAAGCGCCGATAGCGAAAAATCCCGCGTGCCCGAGCGATATCTGGCCGGTATAGCCCACCAGAATATTGAGGCCGACAGCCAGAATGACATTAACCATGATGATGTTTAAAAGGTAAATATTATATGAGGGTAAATAAATCGCCAGCGTAAAAAGGAAAATCAGTAAAACAACAGTCCAGACCAGAATAGTGCCGCTTTTGAATAACTCAACGTCCTCATAGTAATCGCGCTTCATGTCCATGGGATCACCAAGCTGTTACTGTTGGTTGGGAGTTAGTTAATTCTTCTGTTTCGATTTTGTTTGCTGAATTGTGGTGAAAATATAGCAGGGTACCGGAAATGTGTCAAGATAATTTGGAACAAACATGAGAGTCAAACAGTCGGGTAAAATACCTTTCGTTCCCTTTACCATTAAATCACTTTATGATAAACACAGAATAAAATATCAAAAAATTTAGTAGGTACCACTGATCGTAGTATATCCCGGTGGCACAAAATCAACCTTGGAAACTTTATTGCAGAGAGATAATGCATGCGGTTCTAATTACAGTAAATGTATTGGTAACTGGAAATTAACAGACATTGTGAAAGAACTGATTTCGGAACAATACAAGTAAGGAGTGAAAAATTGAAAACAAAGATAATATTAAAAATATTACCGGCGATATTATTCTTAATGTGCTGTTCTAATTCTGTAGTTTACGGTTTTACAAACTTGAATGATTGTCTGATTACCAGTGATATTAGTAAATATGTCTACAATTCAGAATACTCTCGACTTGGAAATGCGTCAGGCGTGGTTAATGGAGCAGACCATTTTGATTTGGATCACTCTGATGCTTTTTGTGAGGGGAAATATTCAAATCGTGGTGAACTTCAAGGTCTGACTAGAAAAGAGAAAAGAAATAAAATTTTAAGTGTTAACGTCGAAGTCACCCAGCACACGGGTGGCGATTCGGACAGATGGCTGCTGCATGAGATTGAAGATAGTTATCGTGATCCTGATGATGAAGATGGGAGATTGGGTTTACTGCTTCAAGCCACAAGGCTACGGGAAATAAGTGGA
>JAJFTS010000302.1 GCA_021372815.1 Deltaproteobacteria bacterium
GAAAAAAATACCAAGAATGAAAATAAAAATTTTACAGGAAAAAGCTCAGAAAACAAAACAGGAGTAAAGAAGAATGAAAAAAATCAGAGTGGGTGATTTTGTTATTGGGGATAATAAAAAGTTTTTCCTGATCGCCGGTCCGTGTGTGCTGGAAAATGAAAAAAGTGCGATGGATAACGCACGATACTTGAAGAAACTTACCGCCAAACTGAAAATTCCTTTTATTTTTAAAGCGTCATATGACAAAGCCAACAGGACTTCCATCAACTCCTATCGCGGTCCCGGTTTGAAAAAAGGGTTGGCGATCCTGGAAAAAATCAAAGGAGAATTGAACATACCGGTTCTCTCCGACGTGCATCGTTTCGAAGAAATCGATGCCGCGACGCAGATACTGGATGTTGTGCAGATTCCGGCTTTTCTTTGCCGTCAGACGGATTTTATCGTCGAGATTGCGAAAAAGGCCCGTGTCATCAACGTCAAAAAAGGACAGTTTCTTGCGCCATGGGATGTGGCCAATATCATCGAAAAGGCGAAAAATGCGGGTAATGAAAATATTATGATTACGGAAAGAGGAGCAACGTTCGGTTACAACAATCTTGTTTTCGACGTGCGTTCCCTGCCGATCATGCGAAGCCTGGGGTATCCGGTGGTATTTGATGCGACGCATTCGGTTCAGTTGCCGGGAGGGCAGGGGACCTCTTCGGGCGGACAGAGGGACATGGTCAAATATCTGGCGCGGGCGGCTGTGGCCGCCGGTGTGGACGGCGTTTTTTTCGAGGTTCACAAAGACCCTGAAAAAGCTCTTTGCGACGGTGCCAATTCCCTGTATCTGGATTCGCTGGGAAAAGTCCTGGTGACATTGCAGAAAATTAACGCACTGGTGGAAAAAGCATAAAAGAAAATGATCTGAGTAAATAACCTGATTTGCAAAGGATAACTAAATTAATGAAAAAGAATATGAAAGAGAAGCTCAAAAAGGTAAAACTGCTGATTCTGGATGTTGATGGCGTGATGACGGACGGCCGGATCATCATGGACGATGAAGGGCGGGAAATAAAAAATTTCCATGTGCGTGACGGGCATGGAATAAAAGTTTTGCAACGTTATGGAATCGAGGTGGCATTACTCACCGGCCGGCTATCGCAGGTCGTGAAACAGCGGGCGAAAGATCTGGACATCAAAGAGGTTTATCAGAAAGTTTATAACAAAAGGGAAGTTTTCGAAAAAATTTTAAAGAAACACAAATTGTCGGCGGAAGAGACTGCTTACATGGGAGACGACATCATTGATATCCCGGTGCTGAAAAGCGTGGGATTTTCAGCGGCTGTAGCCGATGCCGTCGAGGTGGTTAAAAAGTCGGTGGACTATGTCGCAAAAAACAAGGGAGGACAGGGAGCGGTAAGAGAGATCTGCGAAATGATTCTGCAAGCTCAGGGCAAATGGCCGGAAATCGCCGCCAAATATGAATTTACTCAATATATTTAAATATTGAGTAAATTCATAAGGGACTGCCGTAAGACGTGATGGATCGTCCATATATCTTTACACGAGGCACCCCGAGTGATATAATAAAATCAAATGAAAAGCGGTTCCAGACAACGGAAGAATTTGCGGATTTGAGCAAAAATGAAATTAAATAAAAAAACGATAATTATATCGTCAATAATAGTTGCCTCTATAGTTCTGTTAATTGCTGTTGCGGCCATCATAAAAATCAATGTCAATAAGCCGAAAAATTTATTGAAGGAGCTGCAGAACAGTGTTGATCTGCAAATTAAGGGGTTTGTTTATACTGAAGTCGGTGAAAATAATGCCAAATATGAAGTAAAAGCCGAAACTGCCACATATGATAAAAAGCAAAATCTGGCGGTTTTAGATAAGATTCAAATAACTTTAACGACCTCCGAGGGTAAGATTTATGTCATTAAAGCCGATCAGGGGCAGATGTTGACGGATAAAAAAAACATTGAAATCAAAGGTCATGTTGTTATCCATTCCGAGGAAGGGTATGTATTTACCACCGATTATTTGAAATACAACGATGCCGAGAAAAAATTTTATACGGACGCTCCTGTTGCAATGGAGGGAAAGAAAATGAAAATAACCGGGAAGGGATTAACGCTCTTTATGAACAAAAATGAATTGAAAATTCCCTCCAGGGTAAGAGCTACAATTAACTGATTAGGAAATTAAATGATTAAAAAAAATTGCTTCACGTTAATTTTGCTTGTTCTTTTGCTGGTGTCTTTTCGTGCTTATGCTGAAAATGCTTTTCCGGGCAGGCAATCGGATGACCCGATAGAAATAACTTCCGACAGAATGGAGGCTTTTAATGATAAAAAACTGGTCGTGTTTTCCGGTCACGCCACCGTTGTCCAGGGGAAAAGTGTGCTGAAATCGGACAGGTTGCTTCTATATTATAAAAATGAACCCGATAAGAAAGATAAAGCAGGGACGATAGAAACTGATAAAGCCGGTGATCTGGAAAGGATCGAAGCCAAGGGGAATGTTTCATTGACTCAGGGAGAACGAGTGGCGACAGGAGAAGAAGCCGTCTATTTTCGGGAAACCAATAAAGTCATCCTGACCGGCAACGCCGTTCTGAATGAAGGGAAAAACTTGATCAAGGGAGACCGGGTCATCGTTTATCTCAATGAAAACAGAGGGATAGTGGAAAGCAGCAGTCAGAAACAGGTCAAAGCGATCATTTATCCTCAGGATAGGAAAAAAACGGGAACAAAATAAGACGGGAATATGGCGCCGTGAAATTATGAGCGATTTGTTGGCAAGAGGTTTAACTAAAGTTTATAACAAGAGAAAGGTAGTCAATCAGATTGATTTATCGATTTCTCCGGGAGAAGTTGTCGGTTTGCTTGGTCCCAATGGCGCCGGGAAAACGACAACCTTTTATATGATTGTCGGACTTATCAAACCCGATGCAGGAGAAATATTTCTTGATAATGAAAATATTACCGGATTTCCGATGTATTTGAGAGCACGCAAAGGTTTAAATTATCTGCCTCAGGAACCGTCTATTTTCCGGAAACTTACCGTGGAGGAAAATATCATGGCGATTCTGGAAACTCTTGATTTGCAGGAGGAGGAAAGATCGGAAAGACTTCGGGAGCTTCTTAAAGAACTTGATTTGACAGCACTGGCTAAAAATCACGCTTATTCCCTTTCCGGCGGTGAAAGAAGAAGAGTGGAGATCACGCGGGCTCTGGTGACTTCTCCCAAATACATCCTTCTGGATGAGCCTTTTGCCGGTATTGATCCCCTGGCTGTTGCCGATATTCAGAAAATAATCGGGCAACTGAAAACAAAAGGAATCGGCATCATTATTTCCGATCATAACGTGAGGGAAACTCTTTCCTGTTGTGATCGGGCCTACATTGTCAATGAAGGAGCCGTGCTGGTTGAAGGAGCGCCGGAGAAGATCGCTCAAAGCGAATTGGCGCGAAAGTTTTATTTCGGCGATTCTTTTAATTTGTAAAAAATATTTTAATAAATGATTTTTCATTATGGCGTTTGAGTTAAAGCAAAATTTAAAACTATCCCAGCAGTTGATCATGACCCCTCAGCTGCAACAGGCAATAAAGTTGTTGCAGCTGTCCAGGCAGGAGCTTGTCGACGCAATCAATCAGGAAATGGAAGAAAACCCTCTTCTGGAAGAAATTTCTCCGGATGAAGGGAACGAAAACGCGATGAATGAGGAGTATGAACAGGATGTCCTTTCGGCCGAGCGCGAAAATATCAAGGCCATAGAACGCACGGAAGAAGTGAACATGGAAAAAGGCGCCGGCGCCGAAGAATTCGACTGGGCAAGTTATTTGGAAGATTACGGTCCCGTCGGTGCTACCTACGGAGGGAAAGATAGCGAGGAAACGTCCTGGGACAATGTCCTTACCGAGAGCCAGTCGCTGGCAAAACATTTGACGTGGCAGATGACGCTGTCATCCTTTTCGGAAGATGAAGAACGCGTTTGCAATCAAATCATCGGCAATCTCGACTCCAACGGTTACTTGTGCGCAACCGTGCCGGAAATAGCCCAGTTGGAAAATGTCAGCGAAGAATTCGTGGAAACCGTTCTCAAAAAAGTTCAGGAATTCGATCCTCCGGGGGTTGCTGCCCGTGATCTGCAGGAATGTCTTTTGATCCAAGCCGGAATGCTGGGTGTTAAAAATAAGATTATAGAAGTCATTATCAGGGATTTTCTTAAAGAACTCGAGCTGAAAAATTATGTTCATATCGCTCATAAATTAAAAGTTCCTCTGCGGGAAGTGGAAATGGCGGTGTTATTAATCAGCAGCATGAATCCGAAACCGGGGAGCATTTATTCCGAAGAGAAAACCCAGCCGATAGTGCCCGATGTTTATGTGATAAAATCCGGTGAGGAATATAAAATTATTCTGAATGATGACGGATTGCCGCGTTTGCGCATTAGTAATTTTTACCGGGAGATTATGGGAGGCCTTTCCGCTCATAGTCATCATGAGGCTGAAAACGGGAAAAAATATATCAAAGATAAAGTTCAGTCGGCCACCTGGCTGATTAAGAGTATCCAGCAAAGACAAAATACTATCTATAAAGTGGCCGAGAGCATCGTCAAATTTCAGAAGGATTTTTTTGACAACGGCATTGATTTCCTCAAACCCCTTGTCCTGAGAGATGTTGCCAATGATATAGAGATGCATGAATCGACAATCAGCCGTGTGGTCAACAATAAATACATGCATTCTCCTCAGGGAATTTTTGAAATGAAGTATTTCTTCGGCAGTTCCATTAAAAGAACGGCTGAAGGTGGTACAATCGCTTCCAAGAGCGTCAAGGAAGAGATCAGGCAGATCATCGGCACGGAGAAGCCGAGAAAACCCTTCAGCGATTGTGAGATTGTTGATTTACTTAAAGGAAGAGGAATTAATATCGCCCGTCGTACTGTTGCCAAGTACAGGGAAATGATGGGAATATTGCCTTCTTCAAAGAGAAAAAAATATTTTTAATTTGCTTAAATTAAGATGGCATGGAGGTGTAAATTTTGATTGACATTTGTTTTTTACGTCAATATAGACGAACCTCTTTGCCGGCTCAATGAAAAATTGCGAAGTCGATAGGGATGTCGGGCAGATTAATTTAACTAAGGAGGAACGATTATGAAAATTTCGGTAACTTTTAGAAACGGTGAAGGTGAGAACTGGCAAAAAGTTTACGCTGAAGAAAAAATGCAGAAACTCAAAAAATATCTGGACGCACCGGCCGAAGCTCATATTATTATTTCAATGGAGAAATTCAGAAACGCCATGGAAATTAATTTAAGTTCCAATGGATGGAATATAAACGCCAAAGAAGAAGCCAAAGACATGCGCATCGCTTTGGATAGATGCGTGGAAAAAATTGAAAAACAGCTCAAAAAACAAAGGGAAAAGGTACGGGAGCACAAACCTAAAAGTATCCGGCAAAGCCAGGAAAAATCAGCCTCTGCAGAGGAAGCGGAAGAGGTAACCAGCAAGATTACCGAAACACGTAAGATTATATTGAAACCAATGTCGTTTGATGAAGCGATAATGGAGCTGGATGAAAAAAACGACCGTTTTATTATTTATCGCGATTCTTCATCGGAAAATGTCAGCATCGTTTATCGTCGCGATGACGGGAACTTCACGCTCATAGAAACGAATTAATTGATAGGCGCAATGATGGCGGGATAATGCCATAACTAATTAGAAGAAATCTTCGGTGTCACAAATGCAACTTGATCAGATTTTTAAGATAGAATTTATCAATGCCGATTTAAAGGCCAGAAGTAAGGATGAGGCGCTGGCGGAGCTTGTTAATACGATAATACGCGGCGGGTTGAAGCTGGACAACCAGGCGATTCTTGAAATTTTGAAACAGAGAGAAAATCTCGGTTCAACGGGAATAGGGGATGGCGTGGCCATCCCGCATGGCAAAGTTTCGGCTCTCAACGATATCGTCGTGGGGTTCGGACGAAGCGTTGAAGGCATTGATTATGATTCTCTGGACGGCAGACCCGTGCATCTTCTTTTTCTTCTTCTCGCACCGGAAAATTCGGCCGGACAGCATTTAAAAATTCTGGCCAAAATCTCCAAGATGCTTAAAGAAGCAGGTTTTCGCAAGAAACTTTTAAAGGCGAAATCACAGAGTGAATTGTATAAAATTATACTTGATCAGGAAAACAGCTGTGTAGCTTAATATTTAGAAAAGCCCCCCCGACGGGACATATTTTTCATTAGTAGTATTAAACCGGAGGCTGGCAGTTTATTGTCCCGGGGATTTTATCCGAAAAGTGGTTTGTTAAAAAATTAAAAATAAACAGGCGACAAAAAGGATGATTATCCGATGAAAAATCTGCGGGTCGTAATTATTACCGGTCTTTCCGGCTCTGGAAAAAGTACGGCGCTCCGGGCTCTGGAAGATATCGGTTTCTTTTGTGTGGATAACCTGCCGGTCATTTTACTGCCTAAATTTATTTCTCTTACCCTTGCTTCTTCACCGGAAATAAAACAGGTTGCCCTCGTTATGGATTTAAGGGAAAGAAGTTTTCTGGACAAGTACAGCCGGATTTTCGCGGGACTTAAAAAGAAAGGTTACAAAATAGAAATTCTTTTTCTCGAATCCAGCGATGAGTCTCTTCTCCATCGTTTCAGTGAAACCAGGCGCATTCATCCTCTTTCGGAAAGAGGAATGATCATGGAAGGCATTCTGCTGGAAAGAGAAAAACTGTCCTCGTTGAAAAAAATGGCGGACAAAATTATTGACACGACTTCACTGAATGTTCATCAATTAAAAGATATTGTTCAGCGGCATTTTCTGCCTTCTTCAAAAAATAAAAGAATGGTTATCAATGTGACTTCTTTCGGCTATCGTTACGGATTGCCCGCTGATGCCGATCTTGTTTTTGACGTCAGGTTTCTGCCGAATCCTTATTTCGTTGAGAGTCTGAAAAATTACGACGGAAATAATGCCGAAGTGAAGAATTATGTTCTCCAAAATAAAGAGAGCAGGCAGTTTTTGGGGAAAACACTGGATTTGATGAATATGCTGATTCCTCTTTACGAAAAAGAAGGAAAAGTGCGCCTGAATATCGCGATGGGCTGCACCGGCGGAAAACATCGTTCCGTGGTCATGGCAAACAAAATAAGTTCGTTCTTTATCTCAAAAAAATATCAGGTTAATCTGAGCCACCGCGACGTTGATAAAAACGAATAAAATGGTTCTTCGTCCCGGTTTTATTTGGTTATATTGTCCTTGATCCAGTGAGGATCCCACCATTCCTGCGGGTTGACAAATTGTCCGCCGACAATGATGCTGAAATGTAAATGATCTCCTCCCGCGAGTCCCGACATTCCGGAAAGCCCTATTTTTTCGCCTTTGGCCACATTTTTGCCGACAGCTGTATCGATGGAGGACAGATGTCCGTAAAGGCTGAACATTCCCAGACCGTGATCAATAATCACGGTGTTGCCGTAGATTCCCAAAGCGCCTGTAAAGACGACAATACCCTTATTGGCTGCTTCGATCGGAGCACGGGAGTTGGAAGCCAGATCCACTCCGGAATGAATGGATTCACCGACGACCTTTCCGTTATACATATAACTTCTTTTATCGCCGAAAAGAGCCATCGGCGCGCCGTTGGTCATGCGGAGAAACGTTCCTTCCCAGAGTTCTTTATCAGCTGATTTCTGACAGATTTTCCGGATGGCGAGGAGATTTTCATTGCGCATTTGAGAATTAATATAGGAGAAAACTTCCAGTGAAGTTTTTCCCTGCAGCGAGGGGACCATGGCCTGAAATTCCGGCATTTTCTGCTGCAGGAAACTGTCACTGAGCTTCATTTTATCTGCGCGGAATTTCTTTTCCTTGATCATACAGGGGATGCCCATGGTTGTTTCATTTCCCGCTTCATCCCGCGCAAAGATCGTTATTCTGGTTGTTGCCTGAGTAGCGGTCATCGGCAAAGCAAAATATGTAATATAGGAAGGTTTATTGTCAATCGTTACTGCGTGAGCGGGGGAAAGATAATCATTGATGTAGACTCCGGTGGAGACAAGCGGTTTGGAAGGCTGATAGGCCACAAAACCGGTACCGCCCTGATTGATGTAATTAATATTTTTCAAAAGATTAATCTGCGGTGGAATCGTATCGATTTTTATTTCCTTTGATAAAACAACTGTATTTTTTAAAAGAGAGTAATCCGTCGCCGTAACTTTAAATGTTGCCGGACCGTCGTGCAGGGCGAGTGCTGCCGTGTTTACAGACAAAGGCAGCATCTCCTGTCCTTGTCCTTTGAGAGATATCTTTTTATCAACCAGAATATGCCCTTTATTGTCCTGAATGATTTCAGCCGTTATTCGGGCAAGCCCGCTTTTGGAATCGGAAAAAGTAATCCCGATATTTTTTTGCCTGCCGATGGCCTTAAGTTCCTGATCAAATTTAATCTCGGGTTTTCCCATTTCCAGCTGATTGCCGAAAAAAATCCAGGCGACAGCGGCAATGACTATGACTCCGATGAGAACTTCAATATATAAAGGGAATCTTTTCATAATAATCTCCTAAAGTTGTAAGATAATCGTGGCTGCGCGGCTTATAATAATATTTTGACAGATTTGCAAGGGAAATATCTTAAAAGACCGATCATTGATCCGGAAATATTAAAATAATTATGCCTTGATATTGTAAAAAAGCACTGTTATATTTCAAAATTATAGTCTTGTTTGAACGGCTGTTTTCATTAAAATCAGTTAAAAAATTGCTGGAAAGTTGGAGAGTATGCTTACGAATAAAAAAATTGTTCTCGGTATTACCGGCGGTATTGCCGCTTATAAAGCGGCAGAGCTGACTCGCGCGCTGATTAAGGAAGGGGCGAAAGTGAAGGTCATTATGACCGAAAACGCCATGGAATTTATAACGCCTCTGACGATGCAGACTCTTTCGCAGAATCAGGTCTATACGGATATATTTATGAATGCCGATGAATATGACATGGCCCATATATCGCTGGCTGACTTTGCCGATGCTTTTGTCATCGCTCCGGCAACGGCCAATATCATCGGTAAAATCGCTTCCGGCATCGGCGATGATTTACTTTCCACGACGATCATGGCTCAGGACAAACCTACGCTTATTTGTCCGGCCATGAATGATAAAATGCTCTCTAATCCCATTGTTCAGGAAAATATCAATAAACTGAAAAAATTCGGTTATGCCATTATGTCAAGCGCCGAGGGGGAACTGGCCTGTAAAACCACGGGAAAAGGACGACTACCCGATATCGCGGATATTATCGAAGAAATAAAAATCATTCTTGCTCCCAAAGATTTCGACGGCGTGAATGTTCTGATTACCGCCGGTCCAACCGAAGAGCCGCTCGATCCGGTGCGTTTTATAACCAATTTATCGTCGGGAAAGATGGGCTATGCCCTGGCAGCCGCAGCGCATCGCCGCGGTGCCAAAGTGACCTTGATCAGCGGTCCCGCATCTCTGTCCGTGCCGCCGGTAGAAAAAGTGGTCAAAGTCCGCACGGCGAAAGAAATGCATAAGGCTGTAATGGAAAGTTATAAAAAAGCGGACGTTATTATCAAGGCGGCGGCTGTTGCCGACTATCGTCCTAAAATATCAGCTGAAGAAAAAATTAAAAAAGACGGGAAAAAATTGTCTCTGGAATTGGAAAGAAATCCCGACATCATCGCTGAAATCGGGAAAAATAAAGGGAACCGCGTACTGGTTGGTTTTGCGATGGAGACACAAAATCTGCTTGCCAATGCCCGGCAAAAGCTGACGAAGAAAAATATGGATTTGATTGTTGCCAATAACCTGAGAGAAGAAGGCGCTGGCTTCCGTACGGACACCAACGTTATCACAATTATTGACCGGACAGGCCAATCCGAATCTTTAGGGAAAATGACGAAAATCGAAGCGGCTGATGCTATTCTTGATCACATAAAGAAAATAACCGGCCGGAAGAGAAACAGAAAATAATGGATGAAATGACTTCAAGCATGGCAGCCAATGATTTGCAGAAAGAGTTACTCAAGGCAGTTAAAGGCCTCAAGGGACAAGTGGTGAACAGAGACAGCCTGTCTGCCGGAATCGATTGGAGTAAAAAACATGCATCCGCAGCCGGGCCGTTGAATAGCGATCGTAAAACAAAAGAGGAGATGCTGAAAAAAGTTCATCGGGATATGGCCAATTGTCAACTTTGCCCTTTGGGCAGGACAAGAAAAAATCTTGTTTTCGGCGACGGCAATCCGGAGGCGCGGATAGTTTTTGTCGGAGAAGCACCGGGCGCGGATGAAGATGAACAGGGACTTCCCTTTGTGGGACGCGCCGGTCAGCTTTTGACCGATATTATCGTCAAGGGCATGAAGCTGGAACGGAAGAATGTTTATATTTGCAATATTCTCAAATGCCGGCCGCCGGGAAACCGCAATCCGCTGCCGGATGAAATCAGCAAATGCGAACCGTTTTTAAAAAGGCAGCTGCAGATTATTTCTCCGGAGGTCATTTGTGCTTTGGGAACATTTGCCGCCAAGACGCTTTTAAAGACGGATGTGCCCATCTCCGTCTTGCGCGGCCGTTTTCATTTATATGAAGGAATAAAATTAATGCCGACCTATCATCCGGCCTATCTGCTGCGGAATCCCTCGGCGAAGAAGCAGGTCTGGGAAGACGTTCAGATGATCATGAAGGAAATCAAGCTTTAGTTCTTCGGACAGAAAAACTCAAAGAGGTGAGATAATGTTGAAGAAAATTAAATATGCATTGATTGCCGTTTTTATATTAGCCGGATTGGTGGCGGGAGCGCAGGATAAGGGGCCTGTTTTTAATGTCATAACGGTTGATGGCGTCATTACATCGCCTACGGCCAAATATATTGCTGCGAGCATTGAACAGGCCAAAAAAGACAATGCCGAAGGTTTGATCATTCTTCTGGATACACCCGGGGGAATGGATACGGCGATGCGCGATATCGCCAAAAGCATTCTCAATGCGCCGGTTCCCGTAATCGTTTTTGTCTATCCTTCCGGAGCGCGTGCCGCTTCCGCGGGAGTCATCATTACCGAAGCCGCTCATATCGCCGCCATGGCGCCGGGCACGAACATCGGCGCCGCTCATCCCGTGTCCATTGGTCTCGGCGGTTCGCCGGAAGATAAGGATAAAACCATGTCCAAAAAAATCGAAAATGATGCCGCCGCTTATGCCCGCAGCATTGCCAAAACACGGGGACGATCGGAAGAATGGGTGGAAAAAGCCGTACGCAAAAGCGAATCGATCACTGCGGAAGAAGCGCTTAAACTTAATGTCATCGATTTTGTAGCTCCCGATGTGAATAAGCTTTTGGTTGCGATTGACCAGAAGGAAGTAAATCTGGCCGGCGGAAAAAAGAAAATATCGACAAAAAACGCTGTGATTAACCATAAAAAAATGGGAACGCGGGAGGGTATTCTTTCGGCTATTTCCGATCCCAATATATCTTATATTCTTCTCTTAGTCGGATTGGCGGGACTTTATTTTGAGCTTTCCACACCCGGTGCGATTTTACCGGGAGTCATCGGCGGCATATCGCTTTTGCTGGCGTTTTTCGGTTTATCCACGCTGCCGGTAAATTACACGGGAATTTTACTGATCATATTCGGCGTCATTTTATTTATTGCGGAGATTAAAGTTATGAGTCACGGTATGCTAACGGTCGGGGGAATCATTTCACTGGTGCTGGGATCACTGTTGTTGTTCGACACACCGGAACCGGCGCTGCGCCTTTCCTTCCAGGTCCTGGTGCCGGCAATTATTGTCGCCTCCGGTTTCTTTATGGTGGTTATCTGGCTGGCGGTTAAAGCGCAATTGCGCAGACATTTTTCCGGAGCGGAAGCCATGATCGGTGCTGAGGCGAAGGTCATGAAAGATATCGACAATGAAGGAGAAGTATTTTTAATGGGCGAGTACTGGAAAGCAATCAGCGAAGAACCCGTTAAAAAGGGAGCAAGGGTAAAAATTATCAGAGTTGACGGACTGAAATTGATCGTTGAAGAAATCAAGAAATAAAAATATTTTAGAATAAGTCAAAGGAGGAATCATTTATGTTTGGTACTGTGTCAATGCCGATATTGGTTGTTGTTGTGCTGGTGATCATGTTTCTGGCATCAGCCATTAAAATAATGAATGAATACGAAAGGGCTGTTGTTTTCCGTTTAGGTCGTATCAGGGACGTCAAAGGTCCGGGATTGATCATCATTATTCCCGGAATTGACAGGGTAGTGAAGATTGATATGCGGACGATTACCATGGATGTTCCTCCGCAGGATGTTATTACGAAAGACAATGTTTCCATCAAGGTCAGCGCCGTTGTTTATTTCCGCGTTATGGACGCCAATTCCGCGGTGACCAATGTGGAAAACTATCTTTTCGCCACATCACAGCTTGCCCAGACGACGCTTAGAAGCGTATGCGGTCAGATGGAACTCGATGAAATTCTTTCCGAACGCGAAAAAATCAACATGCGTTTGCAGGAAATTCTGGATCGCAGTACCGAACCTTGGGGTATTAAAGTGTCTTTGGTGGAAGTCAAACACATTGATCTGCCGGAAGAAATGAAGCGCTCCATGGCCAAGCAGGCCGAGGCGGAAAGAGAAAGAAGAGCGAAGGTCATCAATGCCGAAGGTGAATTCCAGGCGGCACAGAAACTGATTGAAGCGGCGGCGGTCATGGAGACACAGCCGATGTCGCTGCAACTGCGCTATTTGCAGACCTTGAATCAGATAGCGTCAGAGAACAATTCCACAACGGTTTTCCCGATACCGATTGATTTGTTTAAACCGTTTATAAAATAAACTGATAAATCGTGAATGAAACAGCGGATCATTAGTGCTGGATTAAATAAAAAATAAGGAGATTATTTCATGAGCGATAAAAAGCACAATATGTTTACCGGCGGTGTAGTTTTGATTACTCTGGGAGTCTTGATTTATTTGAGTAAATCGGGGAGTTATTCTTTCGGACAGACCTGGCCCGTATTGTTGATAGCCATCGGTGTTTGCACCCTGATTCAGAAATTCAGGGATCTTGGCGGATGGATAATAACTCTGGCAGGAATAGGATTTTTGTTTTATGAATTTTACGGACTCAATCTTTCCCGGTATTCACAATATCTGTTGCCGGCGATACTGGTCTTGCTGGGATTATTTGTAATCATAAGAAGAAAAAAAGCGTGAGCGGATAAAAAAATATAAAGCGAAATTTACGAATATGACTATTGCCAGGAAAATAAAATCATCGATTTCTCATTCTTCGATGATCAGAAAAATGTTTGAAGAGGGCGCCGTGATGAAAAAGAAATACGGCGCGGATAAGGTCTATGATTTCAGTTTGGGAAATCCCAATGTGGAACCGCCGGATATATTAAAAAAAGAACTGATAAAAATTGCCGGTCAGAGTATTCCCCTGAAACACGGTTACTCGCCCAATGCCGGTTTTGCGGAGACAAGACAGGCTATTGCTTCAAAAATGAATGCGGCATACGGCCTGAAATTAAGCGCCGATCATGTGATTATGTCGTGCGGCGCAGCCGGAGCATTGAATGTCATATTTAAATCACTGCTCGATCCGAAGGATGAGGTAATCATTCCCACACCTTACTTTGTCGAATATCCTTTTTACATCGACAATTACCAGGGCAGGACAAAGTTTGTCCGGACAAAAGACGATTTTGCTCTGGACATTGAGGCGGTCGGAAAGGCGATTAATAAAAAAACAAAAGCCGTTCTGATCAATTCACCTAATAATCCGACGGGGAAGATTTACAGCCGCCAAAATATACAGGCGCTGGCCGTGCTTTTAAAGAAAAAGAGCAAAGAGTTGAATAAAACGATTTATCTGGTTTCCGATGAACCTTATAATGAAATCGTTTATGATAATCTTACCGTGCCCAGTATATTAAAGGCATATCCTGACAGCCTCGCGGCTTATTCTTATTCCAAGACGCTTTCTTTGCCCGGAGAACGAATGGGTTATATAGCCGTCAATCCGAAGATTCAAGAGGCGAACGATTTAATCAGCGCGCTGATTTTATGTACCAGAATTCTAGGTTTCGTGAATGCGCCGGCGCTGATGCAAAGAGTGGTGGTTAAGCTGCAGGATGCCGCGGTGGACGTGAAAGTTTACCAGAAAAAACGTGATCTGCTGTGCGCGGGACTGGCCAAAGCCGGCTATAAATTTGCGAAACCGGAAGGCGCATTTTATCTTTTTGTCAAAAGCCCGATACCTGATGACGTAAAATTCGTTAAAATGCTTTTGAAAAAAAATATTCTGGTCGTTCCCGGCAGCGGCTTCGGCTGCTCCGGATATTTCCGCATTGCTTACTGCGTCGGTGACGCGACGATAATCAATTCCATGCCGGGATTTGCGGAAGCGATCAATGAATGTTAATGGGTTGTAGTCCTTGCCTTGCAGCGGGGAGATTTTAAAATATTTTGATTCAAGAAAGGAAGATTATGCGAAAACTTATTATTGCTGTTGTTTTTATTTTTGTGGCAGTTACTGCCTGGGCAGCCCAGCCGCAGACCGAAGATCAGAAAACCATCTACGCTCTGGGTGCTCTGATGTCAAAGCAGTTGTCTATCTTTAACCTGTCTGCCGATGAGTATGAGATTCTTCAGCAGGGCATGACCGATGCGGCCGGCGGTAAAACACTGGCTGTGGAACCTGAAGATTATAAGCAGAAAATAAATGTTCTTGCTCAGACACGAATCCAGGCTGCGGCGCAGAAACAAAAAGATCTGGCTAAACCTTATCTGGAGAATGCCGCTAAGGAAGAAGGCGCGGAAAAGACGGCTTCCGGACTTATTTACAAGCAAATAAAAGCCGGTAACGGCGCTAAAGCTAAAGCTACGGATATTGTCAAAGTGCACTACACCGGAACGTTCATTGACGGGAAAGTATTTGACAGTTCCGTACAGCGCGGACAACCGGTGGAATTTCCGCTCGGACAGGTTATTCCCTGCTGGACGGAAGGTCTTTCCAAAATGAAGGTTGGGGGGAAGGCAAAACTTACTTGTCCCTCGGAAATTGCTTATGGCGATGTAGGAAGACCCCCGGTAATTGCCGGTGGGACGACGCTGGTGTTTGAAGTAGAACTGCTGGAAATCAAAGCTCCGGCCAAGACCGACAAGAAGTCCGCAACTCCCGCGGCTAAACCAAAGGCGAAAAAATAATTTTAAGAAATAATTTCTTTCAATAAATATTAAAAGGGGCGGTTTGAAAACCGCCCCTTAATATTTTTTAAATAAAGACATACCGTCAATATTTAATGCTGAAATCTCTGAATTCCCCGGTGTAAGATTCTTCCGCAGGGAGAACTTCATTAACACGCGCGGCAGGGGGGCCGATGCGGCACCAGTTCAGCATGTCATCCACATTATCGTTTTCACCTTCGAAGAGAGCTTCCACTCTCCCGTCGGGCATATTCCGCACCCAACCGGTAAGCTTCAATTTCCTTGCAGTTCTCTGTGTTTCCGCGCGAAAAAAAACTCCCTGAACCCTGCCTTTAATATAAACATGTATGCATTTCATAAATTACCTGCCAATGAGCTTTAAAAATTCTTCTTCATTAATAATTTTAATTCCGGAAGACTTCGCCTTGTCCAGTTTGGAACCGGGATCACTTCCCGCGACGACATAAGTTGTGCTTTTTGTTACTGCGGAATGAATTGTGCCGCCCTGATTTTCGACGATGGCTTTGGCTTCGTTTCTGCCCATGGTCTCCATTGTTCCGGTAAAAACAAAAGATTTCCCCTGCAGGGGCGCATCGGTTTGTATTTCTTTCTTCTGCGGAATTACGCCGGCTTTTCTGAATTTATTCATAACGTCGATATTTTTATGTTCATGAAAAAACTCAAGAATGCTTGCGGCTATTTCCGGGCCGATTTCATTTATGGCGGTTAAATCATCCTCTTTTGCGTTCATGAGATTTTCCATATTACCGAAATGATCGGCCAGAAGTCTGGCGGTGCGTTCTCCCACATGCCTGATTCCCAGAGCATAGATGAATTTATCCAAAGGAGGATTTTTTGACTTCTTGATGGCTTCAATTAAATTATGAGCGGATTTTTCAGCATGCCTGTCGAGGGCGACAAGCCGATCTTTTTCCAAAAAATAAAGATCGGCCGGATCGGCAATTAACTTGGCATTAAAGAGCTGAGCGGAAACTTTTTCTCCCAGACCTTCGATATCCATGGCTCCGCGCGATGCGAAATGACGGATGTGTTCTTTCAACTGCGTTGGGCAGGAGATATTGACGCAACGGTGCGCCGCTTCCCCTTCCATGCGCACTATTTCGGAATTGCAATCGGGACAATGCTTCGGCATTGTAAATATTTCAGTACCTGCCGGTCTTTTTTCCAAAATAACCCGAACAACCTCCGGAATAACGTCTCCGGCGCGCTGGATGACCACCGTATCGCCGACGCGTATATCTTTTTTGAGGACTTCGTCTTCGTTGTGCAGTGTGGCACGGCTGACCGTCACGCCACCGACATTAACCGGTTCCATGATGGCCACGGGCGTCAAAGTGCCCATGCGTCCCACTTGAACGTCAATTTTTTTGACTATCGTTGTTTCCTGTGCCGCCGGAAATTTACAGGCCAGTGCCCAGCGGGGGCTGCGGGAAACATTGCCTAATGTTCTTTGTAAAGAGAGATCATCAACTTTTAAAACGATCCCGTCGATTTCATACGGAAGACTTTCCCGTTTCAATCCTATTTTTTCAAAATAATTGATGCAGGCGTTGATATCTTTGGCCTGTTCAATAAGTGTTCTGTTGACCGGAAAACCCCAATCGTGAAGCATTTTCAGGACTTCCCAATGAGTTGAAAAGTCGATACCCGTTACATTGCCGATGCCGTAGAGAAAAATATTGAGCGGACGGCGTGCGGTTATTTTGGAATCGAGCTGGCGCAGCGAACCTGCTGCCGCATTGCGCGGATTGGCAAAAGGTTCTTCGCCGTCTTTGATGCGTCGGAGATTTAATTTTTCAAACGGTATTTTCTCAATGTAAACTTCGCCACGTATTTCTATGAACGACGGGATCGGATTGTGTGAAGCATGTTTCATTTTTAAGGGCAGGGAAGAAATGGTCTTGAGATTTTGCGTGACATCTTCTCCTGTAGTACCGTCACCGCGTGTGGCGCCCCGTTTGAAAATGCCGTTTTCATAAATCAGATTTACAGCAAGACCGTCCAGTTTCGGCTCGGCGATGTAGGAAATATTATCCACACCGGCGAGACGTTTGATGCGGCTGTCGAATTCAAGTATCTCTTCACTGGAAAAAGCGTTGGCTAAACTGAACATGGGTGACGGATGGTTGAAAGAAGCAAACTTGGCCAGAGGAGCGGCGCCGACCCGCTGACTCGGGGATGTCGCCGAATATTCATCCGGATAGCGGTTTTCCAAATCCTGAAGTTCGCGCATCAGGCGGTCGTATTCGGCGTCAGAGATTTCCGGAGCGTCCTGCTGGTAGTAACGCTGATTATGGTATTCGATTGTTTTTCTTAACTCGGCGATTCTTTTTAAATCAGCTTGCTTATCCATTATTTAACTAATTTTAAATAAGGTTTTTCTTTAGATATTTTAGGCGGTGATTTTTTATTGTTTTCGGAATTACTCTTTAATAAAATTTCATTAAAGATGGCATTTTTTGTCCGGACAGCGTTGATGATCGAGAAAATAATTACGGCTCTTTCCCATTCGGCAGTGCGGGAAAATTGCTCCACTTTATTTTTGTATTCGTCCCAGAGAGAAGTGAGAGAAGCTTCATCGAGATGCAGGATGGTATCGGCAATTTTGTTCAGGGATTTTTCCAAACCGTTCATGGTTTAAATATTATCTTTACCCGGCCATAAAGTCAAATTAAAAGCTTTTTAACGAGCCTTGATTTTTACCCATTGGGCGCCATGTTGAAACATATTGCTTGGAAAATCTTAGATCGAATTATCCACTCCGCTGCGCTTCGCGGATTGTTCACTTTGGGATCCCTTTCGATATTCACATATTCACTATCCTGCCGCCTTTAGGGAGCAGGGCTGATCCCGGCGTTCGTTTTCATAAATAAAACTTGTTTTTTTTGCTTCTTATCGCTATTAAGTTAATTAATAATTTTATATAAAAATGGAAAAAAAGAGAGTAAAAATAGGAGTGATTTCCGACACTCATCTGGATGATTATGATGAGGGTATGAGGGAAAAAGTTGCCGAGCATTTCACCGATGTCGATATGATTTTTCATGCCGGTGATCTGGTCGATTTAAGAGTTTTGAAAATTTTCGGAGAAAAAGAGGTTAAAGCTGTCTGCGGCAACATGGATAATTTTTCCGTTAAGGAAAAATTTCCGGAGCATTTGCTTTTTGAAATAGGCGGGTTTAAATTCCTGCTGATTCACGGGTGGGGATCGCCCTGGGGGCTGGAAGAAAAAATATCAGCACGATTTCCGGATGTGAATTGCATCATTTACGGACATACGCATAAGCCGGCAAATCATAGAAAAGGAAACATTCTTTTTTTTAATCCCGGTTCGGCGGCGAACAGATTTTTCAATTCATCCCAGACGATCGGCATATTGGAAATTGACAAAGAGGTAAAAGGTAGGATAATTAAACTATAAAAAAAGGTAAGAATCATCGCAGCGAACTGCGGGATAATTCAACTTGCAGATATTGCGGCACTGAGTTTGCTATATCTGAGTTTCATTAAAACGGCTGGTTTAGAATATGGAAACAATTTTCGCGCCCTGGCGCATGGACTATATTAAGGGAGAGAAGCCGGAAGGCTGTGTTTTTTGCAAGTGTTCCATCCGGTGTGATGATTACATTATCTTCGAAGGTAAAACCGCTTACGTGATGATGAACAGATATCCTTACGTGAACGGACATCTGATGATCATACCGCAAAGACATATTGGACAAATAGAGGATCTGACCCAGGAGGAAAGAAAGGAAATATTTGATCTTCTGGAAGTATCGATAAAGGCACTTAAGGAAGCCATGAATCCCAACGGATTTAACATCGGCGCCAATATCGGTAAGGCGGCAGGAGCGGGAATTGAAGAACATTTTCACGTGCACGTTATTCCACGCTGGGAAGGCGATACCAACTTTATGAGCGTTGTAACCGATGTCCGGGTTATTCCGGAAGCCGTACAGACAACCGCGGCAAATCTGACGCCTCTTTTTAAAAAATATTGCAAGGGGGAATAAGTAATGAGAATAGTTTATTTGATTCTTGTTATCCTTTTTTCTTTTTTTATTGTTACTTTTTCGCAGGAGAATTTAACAAGGATACATTTGCAGTATTACAAATATTTGAATATTGATGTACCGACTTACATGCTTATTTTCGCTTCCCTTCTGGTTGGCGTGATCATTACAGCTTTCTGGGGGGTTGTGGAACGTTTCCGATTAAACCGCACAATCAGACGCCTGAATAAACTTGTCCGTGATTTACGGAGAGAGCTTCACGCCCATGAAGCGCCGCCGATGATTGATGAACAAAAACAACCAAAATAGTAACGGTTTCTATCCTGAAAAACTCAGATTTCTAACTGATGCATCATTGGCAAGATTGGCCAAATGGCTGCGTCTGCTGGGCTATGATACCGCTGTCTTTCCTAAGGAAGCAGGCAGGGCAATGCTGCGTCGGGCTGACGCTGAAGCAAGAATTGTCCTGACCAGAAGGAGAGATATGATCGAGCGTCAGTTTTCCGGTACCCTTTTCTTAATCACCGATATTATTGTCGGTAAACAGCTCAATGCTGTTATCGAAAAGTTTTCTCTCAAGATTGACGGACAGAAAATGTTCGGGATTTGTCTGGAATGCAATGAAAAACTCATTGCTCTGGAAAAAGAAGAAGTTCGCGATCTGGTGCCGCCTTACGTTTTTGAAAATTGCGACAAGTACAATCAATGTCCGCGCTGCAAGAAGATTTACTGGATGGGAACGCATCCGGGCAACGCGTTGAGATTTATGGAGAAGCACATTCCGACTCATCTCCCTTGATCTTTTCGATGGCGTGTTTCAACGCTGGGAGAACGACGGCCAGATTTTCTTTCGCGCCTTTGGGACTTCCGGGAAGATTGATAATCAGGCTTTTTCCGCGAATACCCGCCACAGCGCGGGAAATCATGGCATGGGGAGTGACCTGCATGCTCTTTTGACGCATCGCTTCAGCCATGCCGGGAATTTGTTTGTCAATGACCTCCAGCGTCGCGTCGGGAGTTAAATCCCGCGGGCTGACACCGGTGCCGCCGTTGGTCACAATCAAATCCAGATTTTTTACATCGGCAAAATCAATAATGGCTTCTTTGATTTTGTCTGTTTCATCCGGAATGATCACGGTGTATTTTACTTCAAAGGCGGCGCCCACAAGCATTTCTGCGATTGCGGGGCCGCTTAAATCTTCTCTTTTGCCCTGAGAGCCTTTGTCACTTACGGTGATAATTCCGGCGCTGATCATAATCGTGAAACTCCAAAGTTATATGTAAAGATCATACGGGTGCTTTTATTCTTCTTCTTTATCTTTCTTATTCGCCGCGATGATTTTTTCAGCGATAAAAGCGGGAACTTCCTCGTAGTGAGAATGCGTGTAGGTGAAGTTTCCTCTGCCGCTGGTCATGGAACGAAGATCGGGGGCGTATTTCAGAATTTCCGCCAATGGAACCTGACCCTTGATGATCTGGTTGGACCCTTTGGCATCCATTCCCTGAACGCGGCCGCGCCTGCTATTCAAATCACCGATCACGTCGCCCATGTATTCATCGGGTATTTCAATTTCGATATTGACAATCGGTTCCAGAAGAATCGGCTGACAATCCATGACACCTTTCTGGAAGGCCATGGAACCGGCAATTTTAAAAGCCATTTCCGATGAGTCCACTGTGTGGTAAGATCCGAAAGTCAGATTTATTTTAAAATCCACTACAGGATAACCGGCGATAACACCTTTGGCTGCCGCTTCCACAATTCCTTTTTCAACGGCCGGACGATATTGTCCCGGAATAACGCCACCGACTATTTTGTCATGAAACTCAAAACCGCCGCCACGGGGCAGGGGTTCGATATCAATCCAGCAATCGCCGAACTGTCCGCGTCCGCCAGATTGTTTCTTGTATTTGCCCTGTACATTGGTTTTTCCCTTGATCGTTTCTTTATAGGGAATCTTGGGCGTATTCAGATTAACTTCGACACCGAATTTTCTCTTCATCTTTTCGATGTTGACTTCAATATGGACCTGGCCCATACCGGAGAGAATCATTTCCTTGGTTTCTACGTTGCGGGAAAAGACGATGGTCGGATCTTCTTCCGTCAGGCGGTGAATAGATGAGGCAATTTTATCTTCGTCACCTCTTGTTTTCGGCTCCATCGCGTAAGACATGATAGGCGGCGGTACGGCCACTTTCTCAAAGATGATGGGAGACTTATCATTACACAGAGTATCTCCGGTGGTTGTTTCCTTTAATTTGGCGACACCGGCTATGTCACCGGGGATAAGCGTTTCCGCCGGTTTCTGATTTTTGCCTTCAAGGAAGAAAACATGGCCGAATTTTTCCGTGATTTTCCGGGTGGAGTTGTAAACCGGCGTATCGGAATTGAGTTTTCCGGAATAAATACGGAACAGAGTCAATCTTCCGGCATAAGGATCGGCGATTGTCTTGAATACTATTCCCGAGAAGGGAGCATCCTCAGACGGTTGACGTTCCTCAACATCATCTGTGCCCGGTTTTTTGCCTTTAACAGCGTCGCGATCAACCGGTGAAGCAAAAGAACTGACTGCAAGATCCAGAAGCAGGGAGATGCCGATGCCTTTGAGTGCTGAACCGCAGATCACCGGAATCAGACCGCCTGAAGTAACGCCTTTTTTCAATCCGGCTTTTAATTCATCGTCGGAAAGTTCTCCGGCTTCCAGATATTTGTTCATCAATTCGTCATCGGATTCCGCAATATCTTCCACCATGGAATCATGCATTAACTTTACATCATCTATCATGTCGGCCGGAATATCAGCAACTTTTCCAACGCCTTTGTTATCGCTAAAAATGTAGGCTTTCATACTGATTAAATCGACAAGACCGTTGAATTTATCTTCGGAACCGATAGGCAGGCAGACCGGAGTGGTTTTTCTTTTTAATTTGTTCTTAATGCTGTCGAGCGCCGTGTTGAAATTGGCGCGTTCTCGATCCAACCTGTTAATAAAAATAATGCGGGGCAGTTTGAACTCATCTGCCATTTCCCAGACCTTTTGTGTCTGAAATTCAACGCCGCCGACGGCATCGATGACAATAACAGCGTTTTCGACGACGCTCATGGAACATTTTATATCATAGGCAAAGTTGGAATCGCCCGGCGTATCAATAAAGTTGATTTTGTGCTTTTCCCATTCGACAAAATTTGCCGCCGAACTGATTGATCCCCGCCGTTTTTGTTCTTCCGGTTCGAAATCCATACAGGATGTTGCATCATCAACCCTTCCTAAGCGCTCGCTTTTTCCAGAAACAAAAAGCAAAGATTCACACAAAGATGTTTTTCCGGTTCCGCCGTGTCCGGCTACCGCTAAATTTCTCAGAGATTTGGTTTCGTACTTTGCCATGAAAACTCCTTTCAATGCTTTAAAAAAATTGAAGACCTTTGCGGTCAGAAGCAAAGAATCTTCGATTCTTTAAGGAATAATATCATTCAGAATTCGCTCGCTTTATTCCGCCGGAAGCTGTTGTCAATGAGCTTACTGCCGAATTCAAACTGAACTGGAGGTGTTTAGCTCATACGACAAGTAAAATCAAGACAAATTTAATTATTGCGCTCCCGACAGGTAAGCCGGAAAAGCAGAGGATTTTATGATATTACAATAGAATAATTGACTTTCTTAATTCCACTTTCAGATGTCTGCCAACATTAACTTGAATATATGAACCTTTTACTCTATAAACGCTCATGATTTGCTTGTATAAGAAGTGAAAAATTATTTTCGGTATAATTTATAGATGATCGATTATAAAAAAGAACTTAATCCCGAACAGTATTGTGTCGTAATGGAAGAGGGGGGCCAGTTGCTGGTGCTTGCCGGAGCCGGAAGCGGCAAAACACGCACCTTGACTTATCGCGTTGCCCGTCTTTTAGAGAGCGGCATCCGTCAGGAAAATATTCTTCTGGCAACCTTCACGAATAAAGCGGCCCGTTCCATGCTCAATCGGGTGGAGAGTTTGATTCATTCCGATACCAGAAACATTATGGGCGGCACTTTTCATCATGTCGCCCATGTCGTTTTAAGAAAACACGCTCATTGTCTCGGCTATAAAACTAATTTTTCCATTGTGGACAGCGAAGATTCCCGCCAGTTGATTTCCACCTGCATGTCCGAATTAAAAATTGATCCGAAACTCAGTAAATTTCCCAAAAGTAATATTATCGGTGAGATAATCAGCCTGACGGTTAACACACAAAGCACGCTGGATGATATTCTGGAAACCAGATATCCTTTTTTTCTTCATTTGATAAATGAAATTAATCAGATAGCCTGCCTTTATGAGCAAAGGAAGAAAGAACTGGCGGTGATGGATTTTGATGATTTGTTAAGTAATTGCCGGATACTTCTTAAAGAAAATCCTGACATTCTGCAAACTCTTTCCGGCAGATTCGAACATATTCTGGTGGATGAATATCAGGATACCAATATTATTCAGGCCGATATTGTCGATTTACTGGCCTCCACTCACAAAAATCTGATGGTAGTGGGAGACGATTCGCAGAGCATTTATTCTTTCCGGGGTGCTAATTTTAACAATATAATCAATTTTCCTAATCGTTATCCCGATTGCAAAATATTCAAGCTGGAGACCAACTACCGCAGCACACCGGAGATACTGCATTTGGCAAATCTCAGCATCAATAATAACGAAAAACAATTTCCGAAGGAATTAAAAGCCGTGCGCGACAACGGCATGAGGCCGGTGATGGTTTCCGCCAGAAATGTGGTGAAGCAGGCTGACTTTGTGGCGCAGAGAGTTATGGAACTGATCCGGTCGGGAGTACCGCTCAAGGAAATAGCCGTTCTTTACCGCGCACATTATCATTCCATGGAAATGCAGATGGAATTCGTCCGGCGTGATATTCCTTTTGATATGCGTTCCGGCATCCGTTTTTTCGAACAGGCGCATATTAAAGATGTGACTTCGTATATGAGAATTTTAGTCAATCCGCGCGATGAACTGGCTTGGCGGCGTCTGCTGATCATGTATCCGAAAGTGGGGAAGGCGACATTCAATAAAATCTGGCAGTATTTGAAAAAAGAAGAAAATCCCCTTCATGCCGTCTTAAAAGATGAATTCATCAAGGCAATGTCCAAGTCAGCAAAACCGGGGCTGGAAGAATGCCGCAAAACGATAGCGCTGCTTATGGAACTTCCGGAAACCGAGCGCATTCCGGAAAAGATAATCGATGTTTTGTTGAATAGAGGCGGTTACCGGGTTTATTTGCAGGACAATTATTCCGATGCTTCGTCGCGGGAGGAAGATTTGATTCAACTGGGAAACTTTTCCGCGCAATTTATCCAGATGGAGGATTTCTTAAATGAACTGGCTCTGCTGACCAATATGGCAAAAGAAGAAGAAAACGGTGAAGAAGGTGATGAAGACAAAGTTGCCTTAAGCACAATTCATCAGGCCAAAGGTCTGGAGTGGTCTTACGTTTTTTTGATCTGGTGCGCCGACGGAATGATTCCGTTACAGAAAGCTTTGAAGGAACAGGACGGCGAAGAAGAGGAAAGGCGGCTCTTTTATGTGGCAGTAACCAGAGCCAAAGACCAGCTTTACCTATGTTATCCAGCCCTTGATTATACGCGATCATCCGGTGTTTTAAATTTGGCGCCGTCGCGCTTTATCCGGGAAATAGCGCCTCTTTCGATTCACGATGAAGATCGTCCTTTTGAACAATGGATGCTTTACGACGAGTGAAACTCAAGTTTCAGGAGCATCGCAAACTAAAACTTGCAAGTCGAACCGTCCCGCAAATTTTCATTTGCGGTATATCACGGGCATCTGTGATGTCCTCCACCTGTGGCGGGATAATTCAACTAACACATTTCAGTGTGCTTCGGAGGTATAATCAAAAAGAGTGTAAATAAATAGAAGGCGGTGTAACCTTTCAAAGTTGTAGGCAAACAACAAATAAAAAACGAAAGGAAGCACCACCATGGAAGAGAGTATCACTGAGACGGTTAAACCGTCAAGAACAACG
>JAJFTS010000303.1 GCA_021372815.1 Deltaproteobacteria bacterium
ACACGATCATTTGATGATCATAAAAGTTAAATATGAAAGAAAACTTATATTTCAAGACCTGACCCTGTTTGTTCTAGTTATTTCCAAGATTTAACCCTCTTTGGTTCGTTTATCAGTTGTCAAATATAAGCTTCAAAATACCTGTCCTGGTTTGTGACGTTCGGATTATCCGGATCTACAGCTGCGACAGACATAAAATACAGGAGTGATATCATGAGCGAATTTAAACCTTATAATGACACAACAATTCCAGGCATTTTTAGAAATCAGGTGGAGAAGTCCCGCGACATAATGTTTCTGAGAATACGCGATGAGAACAAGAACTGGAAAGGGTACACTTACGGCGATATCAGCGGGCAGGTCGACGCACTGGCTTCGTACTTTCTGAAAAAAGGCATCCAGCCCAACGATAAAATTGCCATCTATTCCGGCAACCGGCCGGAATGGGTCGTATCTGATCTTGCCGCACTAGCCATCGGAGCGGCCGATGTCACCGTATATCCGACAAACTCCGGCCCGGAAGCCGAATATATACTGAACGATTCCCGGGCAAAGATATGCATGTGCGCCGGGAAGTTCCAGGTTGACAACCTGTTGAAGGAAAAAGATAAACTCGTTTATCTGCAGGAAATCATCGTTTTCGACGATCTCGACTACAAGGAACCGATAGTCGTGAAGTTTTCCACTGTCCTGAAGATCGGCCAGGAAAACCTTAATCTCAACGAAATCGACAAGCGTTTGAGAAATATCGATGTCCGGGAAACGGCAACCCTGATTTACACGTCGGGCACAACGGGCAATCCCAAAGGGGCCATGCTGACCCACAATAACCTGGTGTCCGTCGTGAAACAGTTTGTCGAGCATCACCCGTTTCCCAAGCGGGGAACCTGTGTTTCGCTCCTTCCCCTGTCCCATGCGCTGGAGCGCACGGTCGGCTACAATTCCATGATCCACGAAGGAGGCACCATCAACTATACGAAAGGCTCCGATACCCTGCTTGAGGATCTCAAAGACATCAGGCCCACGCTGGCCATCTACGTGCCGCGCGTTCTTGAGAAAATTTATGAAGGCGTCATGAGCCAGCTGGCAAAAGCTCCGGAAAACAAAAAGAAATTATTCAATGCATCCATCAACGTCGGCAAAAAGGCATTACCCTATATTCTTTACAATAAACCGTTGCCCTTTTTCCTGAATCTGCAATACCAGTTTTTCGATAAGCTCATTTATTCAAAACTTCGTGCGGCTCTGGGACTCGATCGCATGATCACTATCGGAGTCGGAGGCGCGCCCCTGTCCAACGAGATTCACGCGTTTTTCCATATTATCGGTGTGGAAATACATATGGGCTACGGCCTAACCGAAACATCGCCGACGACACACCTGAACACATTCAAATATCTCAAACCGATCAAGATAGGCACCTGCGGACCTCCTTTCCCGCGCACGGAATGTAAACTTGCGGAAGACGGCGAGATCATGATTCGCGGGCCGCAGGTCATGAAAGGATATTACAACCGGCCTGAAGACACGGCGCAGGTTCTCACGAAAGACGGTTGGTTTTACACCGGCGACATCGGCACAATCGACGCCGACGGTTATCTGACGATAACGGACCGCAAGAAAGACATCCTGATTACCGCGGGCGGTAAAAATGTCTCTCCCCAGGTCATCGAGGGACAGTTTATGATGAACCCGCTCATCGAGCAGATGGCTATCATAGGCGATCAGAAGAAATACCTCGTGGCCCTCATTGTGCCCTGCTTCCCCGAGCTGATGAGATGGGCCAAGTCGAAAAACATAACCGAGACCGATCCCAAGAAACTTATCGCCAATCCGGAAATCGTTAAAAAATTCAACGAGACGGTCGACGAGTTGAACAAACCGCTGGGACGCGTAGAACAGATTAAACGTTTTGCCCTTATTGGCCACGCTTTCAGCCAGGAAACCGGCGAACTGACACCCACGCTCAAAATCAAGCGCAAGATCGTTCTGGCCAATTACAAAGATCTCATCGAGGAGATGTATAAGGAATAAATTAATTTTTTCGATTAAAGACAAATGGGGTAACGAAGGATAGCTGTCCATCATTACCCCATTCTTTTTTCATTCCAGGCAAACGCACTTGTTATTTTCGGGAAGTCATAGAAACCGGAAAAAGCCCCTCTCCCCTTTCGTTTATTCAGGTTATGCAGGTGATCGGGATTTCCTTGACACATAAATGAATCAATATTATTAAGAACACGAACATTTACCAAAAGCATCATTTCAATACACAGGAAGCAACGACATGAAGGATCGATCACTTCGGGTGTTAATTATTGAAGATTCGGAAGATGAGGCGTTGTTTTTAATCCATGAACTTAAAAAAGGCGGATACAATCCTGTCTATGACAGGGTGGAAACCGCTGCCGCGATGGAAAAATCCCTAAAAGAGAAACAATGGGACATCATCCTTTGCGATTATCCCCTGCCGGCATTCAATGCCGCTTCAGCCATTGCCGTGTTAAAAAAAGCCAATATGGACATTCCTGTTATTGTAGTCTCTGAAGCTATCGGCGAAGAAAAGGCCGTGGATTGCATGCGTTCAGGCGCCAGTGATTATATCCTGAAGCGTAATATAGCCGGTCTTTGCCCGGCCATTGCCAGAGAACTGGCAGAAGCAGAAATCAGAAACAAGCAGAAGCGGGCGCGGGAAGCAATGCGGGAGAAAGAGGAACAGTATCGCAAGATTACCAAATGCATCCCGGACCTGATCTGGACGATGGATTTTTCGGGCCAGTTCACCTATGCCAACGAGGCGGTGGAGCGCACACACGGCTGGACAGTCGATGAGTTCCTGAAACTCAACACACGGGACGTGGTTTCACCTCAGCAGTTTGCTAAAAATGCCGCGTTGATTGAAAAAGAACTGATGAAAGCTGCTGATCCGCAGTATGACCGCAATGCTATTTTCTCTTACGAATCTGAAGAAATACGCAAGGACGGATCTACTTTTTTGGCTGAAATTAACGCCATGTCCCTGTGGTCGGAAGATGGCAACCCCGTCGGCATTATCGGCATTACGCGTGACATCAGTGAGCGGAAGACAACGGAAAAAGTATTGCGGGAGAAAGATGAACGTTTGCGCGGCATCACCAAACACCTGCCGGGAATTATTTTTCAGCTCTATGCAAAAGACAACGGCGAATACGGAATAAGCTACGCCAGTGAAAGCATGAAGGAAATGTTTGGAATAACGGCCAATACAGAGAATCTGCTGCCGTTATTCATTTCTCAAATCCATGAAGAAGACCGGGACAGATTTATGACCTCCATTACAACAGCAGTGGAGACAAATAATTCCTGGAATTTTGAAGGACGGATTTTTGTTGTAACTTCCGGTAATATGATCTGGTTTCAGGGCATGGCATCACCAACCCGCCACGAAGATCAAATTGTCTTTGACGGGATTTTATTGAACATTACCGAACGCAAAAAGGCGGAGATGAAACTTCAACAAACCCTCGACAGCCTCAAGCGGGCGACCGGCACGACGATTCAGGTTTTGGTGTCCGCTTTGGATGCAAAGGATCCGTACACGGCTGGTCACCAGTCCCGGGTTGCGCGTCTGGCCTGCGCCATCGCCAGGGAAATGGGATTGTCTGAGGAGAACATAGAAGGAATCAGCATGGCCGGGACAATCCATGACATAGGAAAGTTATCAATACCCGCGGAGATCTTGACGAAGCCGACAAAACTGTCCGGAATAGAATTTTCCCTTGTTCAGGAACATTCGCGCAGCGGTTACGAGATGCTGAAGGAAGTGGAATCACCCTGGTCATTGGCGGAAATAGTTTACCAGCATCACGAACGAATCAACGGCAGCGGTTATCCAAGAAAACTGAAAGGAAACGAAATTCTTTTGGAAGCCCGCATTCTGGCGGTAGCGGATGTTGTGGAAGCTATCGCTTCACACCGGCCCTACCGGCCTTCGTTGGGGCTGGAGGCGGCTATTCATGAGATAGAGAAAAACAGGGGAATTCTTTATGATGAGGCTGTCACCGAGGCCTGCCTTAAATTATTCCGCGCAAAAGGCTACGAGCTCAAATAACTTGAGGCATTTGGGAGATATATCCTTAATTAATAATAAGACCCTCCAGTCCAACATTCCCTTATCAAAAAATAGATACGGTCCATTTATTCTTAATACAGATGCCAGAGCCTTTTCCGGCTGTCGTAAAAAAGCGGCTGGCAGAAATTTTTCCAAAAGAAAAAAGCAGTGGAGAGTGCTGCGGGAAGGTAAAAAACTAGTATGGATGCTTCCGGATTGCCTGTTACTTTAGTATATTCTGATATAAAGAAAGCAACTTATCCGTGGTTTTTTCCGGTGAAAAATTATCGTAAACCTGTCGGGCCGACCTATCGGAGACACAATCACGCAAATACCTGTCCCTGATTAGTTTTACAATGATTTCTGCCAATGAATCCGGGTCGTTTTCCGGAACGAGATAACCGTTTACGCCATGAGTGATTATTTCCGGTATGCCGGCATGCGTTGTGGACACGACCGTGAGCATGAGCGCCATTGCCTCTTTGACTGCGTTTGGAATGCCTTCACTGTTACCGTCAGAACCCTTTTTACTTGGTGCGAGGAGTATATCGGCCTGTGCCATTTCCTTTAAGGCTTCCGTTGTCGGCTTTTTCCCGGCGAATGATACATATGCAACGATTTCATTTTGTTTAATCGCCTGTTCCAGTTTTTTATAGAGCGGCCCGTCGCCTATTATTGTGTAATGGAAATTGGTTTGCTTATGAATATGAACGACTCTTGATATCGCCTCGATAGCGGTATCCAGACCCTTTTTTTCGACAAACCTGCAGACGGAAATTATTTTCACGGTTTTATCGTTATGGGGAGACTTCCTTGCGGAAAGTTCACCGAGTTCTGCCGTATTGACCGGAGAACCGGCAACCGCGATGGTTTTCTTACAGCCAAGTTCACGGAGCTTTGTTTCGAAATAGCGGCAAACCGGCAAAAAAAGGTCAAACGTTCTGAATAAGGCAAGCCAGTCTGTGTCCGCTTCGTTTTCATATACGGATATGTCATAACCGCGTATTGAGACCGCGAGTTTCTTACGATTCTTTTTAATGAAACCGAATCGTATCAGTTTTTCATACCGCGCACCGAGTGTCGAAAACTGACAATGAACGATATTTGTTTCCGGTACCGTTCTGAACTGGTAAGCATCAACATGAATTTCTTTGAAGAGCTTCCCGTTTTTGGTTTTAATGAAAAACAGAAGAACTTTCAGAGACGACAGAGGAAAGGTAATCCCGTTAATCAGAATATTTCTGCATAGAACCAGTCTTCTTGCCCATTTGCCGGGTTGTAATGCGTATGATGAATTGATGATCTCAAGAGATGAATACTTATTCTGAAGGCTTTGAGGAAGAAAAGCCTTTTCTCTCTGCCGTCCCATATTCACGATAATAACGCGGTGGCCGCGGGAAATCAGTTCGTCTATTTGCAAGGCAATAAACGTTTGCGAAAGAGAGGGAAAATCCGATACCGCGAACGCGATGGATAATAAACCGTTCATGTTGCAACCATGATTTAAGGATAAAGAAGCCATTTTATTTTGAGCTTGATATATTGATACGTGCCGATTTTCACTTTTCGGTGATGCCGCTTCATCGCGATAAACTCGTTTAATTGTTTCTTTGCGTCGGGAACGGATGGAATCATTTTACACATATCGAGAAGTTCTTTTTCGATGGCAAAACTGATTCTTGAAGTATAGTGCACCACTTTGGCGTTTTGATTATATTCCTTGGAACGGTACGAATAAAAAGACATGAAATTCCATCGTCCGTCCAGCGATATCATTCTCGCTGAAGTGGTGAACAGCGCCTCTACCAGCGAAACCTGATCGAATTCGACATCGTACTTCCTGAAACCCTCCTGCCATTTTTTGAAAAAGTCCCGGCTTCCGATGCTTTTATTGAACAGGAATATTCCGCTGTTCCAGTGAGGAAACTGTCTGACGGGATACCCTCCTATTACCGGCACATCGCATTTGGGCGGTTCTGTGTCTCCCCTGAACGCGATATCAAAATAATCCAGCAAAAGGGCCCCGTCGCTTAAATCGCCATTGATGAAAGTATCGCAGTCTATATAGACGGTTTTGTCAAACGGAGAGTAATCGATGGCGGAGGTTTTTACGCAACGGTTTTCTTTTGTTTCCAGGGAAAGCTTAATGAAATGATCCTTTGCTTTATCCCAAAAATCAAAGTCGGCGGGATTAAAGTCGACGTTGGAGACGATGCAGAAGGGAATGCCGGGGTTGGTTTTTCTGAGCGTAGAGGCGGAAAGCAACGCCATAGCAAGATACGATACCCCAAAGGCAACATATAACGCCCCGTAATCCTGTTTTCCATTCATGAATACTCTCTCAAATAACAGGAAATCCACCCCATCGCTATCGGTCCATTGTTATTTTTCTATGTGTTAATTGCGATTCTAAAAATTCTACGTTACGTCCCGCGAACTGTCAAGCTTCGAAACCATTTTCCCCAAAATCCGCTCCCGAATTCGGAGGACACAATCCACCATCCAGTTATCACATCTTCCGTCTTAACTTCTTAACCACTTAATTACTTAAAACTTAAAACTAATCTTTTATTTATTCCTTGCATTACTATTTTAAAATAGTATTATTTGGCTCGCATCGCGCATCACATATCAAGCATCATTAAAAAATTATTACTGGGGATTGAAATATGATATTTCATGACCTAATACCAATTATTGCTTATATCTGAATATCATCTTTTAATATGGAGTAAATGTGCCATTGATTGTTGCTAAAGTATTTGCGCCTTATGAGATGCCAGCAGGGGCATTACCTGTAAGATGCCATGTCCTTATAACGGAACAAGCACAAGCACTTGAAGATTATTTGGTTGAGACCCTGCCTGAGTGTTATACTACAAAGTTGCATCTTAGGCAGCGTGCAACAGAAACTAATCTATCTATATCTGAACTACTTATGAATAAGTTTCCCGATCCCGGCAACGTAATGTCTGGTGATTTTGGCGAAATTGTCACGCTATTCTTCCTCAGCAGTGAACGTAAAGAAAGAACTACCCTCATAAAAAAGTGGCGTTACAAGCAGGATAGGACAAAAGCGATACCATTCTCTGATGTAATAATTCTTCATAGAGAGGCGGCTAACCCTTCTGCAAGAGATTTCGTAATTTGTGCAGAGAGTAAACAAAAAGCTACAAGGTCAAATACCTATATCCCAATTGCAAAAGCAATAGAGGGCTTTGAAGCGGATAAAACTGGTAGATTAGCAAGAACACTCACTTGGTTACGTGAGAAAGCAATTGATCAGGGGCAGCAAAGAGAAATTAATTTTCTTGAACGCTTTACAGTTGATCCTACAACAGAGTATCTTAAATATTTTAAGGCGGTTGCAATCGTTGACCGTGCACTTTTGAATGAGGAAATAACTCGACAAATTAATCTTCCACAACAGGATACATCTTTTGAAGTTATTGTATTGGGCATCGATAATTTAAAAAATCTTTATGAGGCTGTCTATTCGCGTGCATGTACAGAGGTGACTATTGAATAATTATCTCAGGAACATGATGGCGCAAATGGAATCATGGGAAGCGGCAGCAGAATTTGGTATTCCAGAATACTCATGGGTAGAATATCAAGTTATCAGAAGAAGTGATGATCTTTATATCGCTTGTCTTTCTTCTATATTTGATGCGTTAAGGTTGCAACAAAAAGAAGAACGAGAATCAGCGCTGGCAGATATTGCCAAAATATTGGTTATTTATTCCCGTAGCGCAGCAGCACGATATTTGAGCGGGGTTGAGAAACGACTCAATCAACTGTATAGCGCCTCACTATTTTATCTAGCAGGATTCCCAGCAACAGCAACGCTTCTTTCTCGCCCTTTAGCACCCATAAACGACGTTTTAGAGGAAGAGGCCTTTTTGCATGGCTTTCTTGGGCGCCAGTTAAATGAGGCTCGCCTAATGGATGGAATGTTGTTAGAAAGCTTTCGTGATGACTCGATAATAAGGTCATTAGATAATTTGTATACTATTCTAGAGGGTCAGAAGAATTTAGGACTGCGGGAAGATCCACGAAAGTTTATTGCGGCGAAACTGACACTTTCATGTTTGGAACGATTTGCAGAAACTAATGTCTGGGACATACTCAGGCAATATGCGGCACATTATACTACCGAACTCTGGCAACCCTTTCTTGGCAATACAAGAGCTTTCCCCCTCTGGGAACTTCTGCCGTCGCAATTAACTGCAATTAGAGCAGGAATTTTAGGTGATGACGACGAGACCTTCAGTCTCCAAATGCCAACGTCTGCGGGAAAGACTGCACTTTGCGAGCTACTTATCTATCATGAAGTAAAAGCCAGAAATCGGCGTGTTTTGTTTCTGGTGCCATTTCGTGCATTGGCTGCGGAAATTCGCGATGGGATGTCGCAGCGCTTGTCTGATGCCGGGGTTCGAGTTATTGCCAGCCATGGTGGGAATATCCCAACGAGATCAGAAACAATTACCGTTGAGAATGCAGATGTGTTGATAATTACGCCTGAAAAGTTCACAGCGCTTTCCCAAGTTGTTCCAGGATTGGGTAACCGATATCAGACTATAATCTGCGATGAAGGTCATCTTATTGATGACGATACTCGAGGTCTGCAATACGAGCTCCTCCTGACCAAGTTGCGAGGAACAGAAAATGCGCCAAGAAAACTCGTCTTTATTTCTGCAATTCTTCCAAATGTTAACGAAATTCACGAATGGCTTGGCGGCCAAACTGACCGTCTGGCCCATTCTGACTACCGTCCTGTTGAGACCGACTATGCATTCTTATCTCCGCAACCTCGTCAAAGACACAGTTGGCAGTTGGACGTAAATCCGATCTACGCAAGACCACGGAGTTATTTCTTGTTAAAGTTTCTTGATCAAGATGATTTCCGTTATCTGAACAGAGAGACCGGACGTCTTAAGCTGATAGCCGGATGGAATTCCTATGTATCGTTAGCTTGTGCAGCTGCTCTTAAAGCTAGACGAAATGGATCTGTTGCATTGTTTACAACTAGTCGAGGCGATCAAGGGATTCGTGGTCTAGCTCACAAACTAATTACGCTTTGTGAATTTAATGCCTTGGTTGCTCAAAATTCACCTCAACTTTCAGACCAGTTGCCACTTCTTGTGGAATTCGTCGAATTTATATTAGGGAGTGAATACCTTTTAACAAGGTTGCTGCGATTTGGCGCTGGTTTCCATCATGGCATGCTACCGCAAGAACTGCGCCGGGAAATGGAAGAAAGCATACAGGATGGTATCATAAGCATTCTGATATGCACAACTACACTTGCAGAAGGCGTTAATTTGCCTATTAGGACATTGGTGGTTCATACAGTTAGACGGTACAATTCAACTGAACAAAGATGGGAATATCTCCACAATCGGAGCATCAAAAACATAGTAGGACGTGCGGGACGTGCAGGCAAGGAGACACGTGGACGCGTGCTTTTTATCAATGATACCGAGCAAAATAAGTTAAAAGAGGTCTTGCAAGACCAAGCAATGGAATCTGCACATGGTGCTCTTTATCGCCTGATTGTCGCAATCAATGATTATGTCGTGCGGGTGGGAATTAATTTAAATAATGACATTATAGACCGTCAGACCGATCCAAAATTCTTATCGCTAATTGACAGCATAGATTTTACGTTACTTGATCTTATCCCTGCTGATACACCGCAAGAACAAATAAATCATCATATCGATGAGCTGCTAGCGCGGACACTTGCAAAACGTTATTGCAATACAGAAGAGCTAAGAATATGTCTTGAGACTGTCTTCCGACTAAGAGTTGAAAAGCTTCAACAGTGAGGTATAATCAAAAAGAGTGTAAATAAATAGAAGGCGGTGTAACCTTTCAAAGTTGTAGGCAAACAACAAATAAAAAACGAAAGGAAGCACCACCATGGAAGAGAGTATCACTGAGACGGTTAAACCGTCAAGAACAACG
>JAJFTS010000325.1 GCA_021372815.1 Deltaproteobacteria bacterium
ATGTGGAGTCGGCCATTACGGCCACACTGTATCCCATATCGCGATAGTATTCCGCTATAGTCACGCCCGTGTAAATGCTTACTTCGCGGGCGGGCACCGGCATGTTGGAGGTATTGGCAATCATGACGGTGCGCTCGATCAGAGGCCGGCCGTTTCTTTCATCAATGAGTTTGGGAAAGTCCGTGAGAACATCCGTCATCTCATTGCCGCGTTCACCGCAGCCGATGTAAACGATAATGTCCGCATTACACCACTTGGCCAGGGCATGCTGTGTCATTGTTTTTCCCGTACCGAAACCTCCCGGAATAGCCGCCGTTCCTCCTCTGGCGATGGGAAAAAAGGTGTCGATGATTCTCTGTCCGGTGATTAAAGGCACGAAAGGTTTTTTTCTGTTTTTGCTGGGGCGAGGCTTGCGCACGGGCCAGTACGCGGCGAGCTTCCCGTTAAACGCACCGGCGGGCGTATCCACGACAAAAATGTCATCTTCAATCGTGTAAGCTCCGGCGTCGGCGATGTGAACCATCCTCCCGGAAATTCCCGGAGGAACAAGCACCCGATGCGTAACAAGCGGGCTTTCCTGAATTTCGCCCACAATGCCTCCTTCCTTTACTTCCGTTCCGGGTGATATAAGCGGCTTAAAATCCCACTTCCTGGCCGTGTCCAGGGGGGAAAGTTTTATCCCTTTCCTGATGTAACTTCCGCAGACCTCGGAAATCCCGACCAGCGGCCGTTGAATGCCGTCATAGATATTGGCAATCAGTCCCGGCCCCAGCAGAACGGAAAGCGGCCGCCCATAGGAAATCACTTCGTCACCCGGTTTCAGGCCCGTGTTGTCTTCATACACCTGAATGATGGTGATATCTTTGGCAAGCCGGATTACTTCGCCGATCAGCCTGTCCGAACCGACTTCGGCGATGTCGAACATTTTTATTCCTTTAAGCCCTGCAACCTTGACGATCGGGCCGTTCACCGCGATTACCTTTCCGGTCAATACCTCGTCCACATTCACTCCTTATATTTTAACCTCCGGGAAATTCGGATTATTCTCGTCCCGGGAATGATCCGTCAGGAGACTCATGACCTTTTGACGGATCAAAAGAGATTTCCTGAAGTAAATTCTTTCCATCGTATTGTTGAAGATACGGCTCCCCGCTTCATCTAACACCAGGCATCCGCCCCACTTAATCTTCGGGTCTTCCTTAATGATCACACTATTGCTCCTGCTCTGGGCGCCGGTTGTTGCAAGAATTTCCTTTTCCAATACAAGATCATCTTTATTAAGCCTTACTTCAACGCCTGCCGGAACTTGATTGACAATAGAACCTATCGAATTGAGGATAAATTGCCCGTACAGCGGATTGCTCCTGATTTCTTTCATTACCTCATCAACCATCCGGCTGATGAATTGTTCCACGCTCGTCAGTGTCAGTTTTCTTCTTTCCAGAATCGCTCTGTTTTCCAGCCGGGAGAGCTCCTGATCAATGCGTGTCTGAGTTTCGGTTTCGCTCTTTTTACGGAAATCATTGATCTTCAGAGCATAATCTTCGTTGAGTTTCCGGATCTCATCAGCTTCCTTTTCTTTGATGACGGCAATAGCGCGCGCGGCTTCTTCCCGAATCGAATTTTCCAATGTTGTGTTGTTCATGTTTTTGCCCTTACAAAGAAATGCCTAATGCCTCCGATACATAACTCATCACCGATCTGCGGAAACCTCCCTGATCGTCAATACCCGGTATTTCAATAATCACCGGACTTTGCATAAGAAGGTTGATTTCCTGTATTCGCGCCTTAAGATCATCGGTCAGGTCATTCGTCATCAATACAATGCCGGCATCCTTCTTTTCGATAATTTCTTCGAGTTTAGCCGACGCATTGTTTTGATCGGAGACCACGCCTTCCACTCCGGCCAGGCGAAACGCGCTTACCGTATGCATGTTTCCGATAATATAAATTTTTTCCATGTCACAATTTATTCAAGATCATAATGGCAATAATCAGGCCGTAAATGGCAATACCTTCCGCCAGGCCCAGGAACACCAGAGTTCGTCCCATGAGCTCCGGTTTTTCACTGACGGCGCCAATTGCCGAGGAGCCGATCTTGGCCACTGCGTAACCACTGGCCAGACAGGCAAATCCTACGGCGACACCCGCCCCGATATAGGCCAGGCCTATCGAGTCGGTAAACGCTTTGCCCGGACTTCCCTCGGCTGCCCAAAGCGCGGCAGGCAGAAGAAACCACGCGGCGCAAAGAAGAATCAATCCTATCAAAAATTCTGACAGCTTATTCCCGGTCATCTCACACCTCCAATGAATCTCTTTCAATAGGCTTTTAATGTAAACGGTCTAAACACAACTCCGTCTCCTTTGAAAAACTTGCTGAAAAACTCGTAGTATTCAAGACGCATGGATTGAATGCCGCAAATCAGGCCTTCAAAACCAATGATGAAAATATTTCCGACAACAATGATTATAACAGCGCCTGCCGATTTCAGAGAGGGATCAGCCATGCCCGCGAGTGTGTAAGTGACAATGCTCAGGCCCGCATGCGAAAGCGCGAAAGCGCCGACCCGGATAAAGGAAATTGTATTGGCAAAAAGTCCCAGAGCAATCTCCACAATGTCCATGACGGTTTCGATGATATGTTCTGAAATACTGTGCGGTTTTGTTTTTTGAAAAAACACAGAACCCAATACCCCTCGCAAAGAAAAGAGAATCAGAGGCAAAAAGATAAAAATACCGACAGTCCATAATGCGGGTGCCTGGCCGGTCCTCTGGTAATTTAGAACAAGTACAACAATAGTAGCGTAGAGGATCAGGATGGCGAGTCCCCGTTTTTCCAGCAGGGCTTCGGGATAATCCGAATTAAGAAAGCTGTTGATGATGTTGAGGCAAAAACCGATGATGATAAAAACAACGCCCATCATAATCGTTATGAAAAAGAGTTTCATGATATGCTCGGTGGGATGGAACCAGAGGGCGGGAAGAAGATGCTCGTTGGAAAAAAAGCTGCCGTAAAGCAGACCGCAGACGGCTGCCGAGCCGCCGCAGGCCAGAAGAATTCCTCCCGCCTGCTCAAGGTCTTCCCGGATCTTCTTTTGGCCGAATCTTCTCAAAAGCAGGCCGCCCGCCATAAGAACCAGTCCCTGACCGAGGTCGCCGAACATGAGTCCGAACATCATCACATAAGTAATGGCGGTAAGCGGTGTGGGATCAAGCTCACTGTTGGACGGCATCCCCATGGTTTTCACCAGCAGTTCGAAAGGTTTGAAGAGACGCATGTTTCTTAAGCGAACCGGAGCATTGGCGTCCTTCTGCTCATTGACGACAAACTTGCCGCCGCAAACGGTCCGCATGATTTCTATCAAATTTGTTCTTTCTCTTGCCTCCATCCACCCTGTAATGAACATTACCCGGGATGAAAATACGGACATATGCATGGCTTTGAGCAATTCCTCATAAGTTCTGTATTGACTGTTGATCTTTTTCAGAGCTTGGCCTTTTTCTTCTTTCAATCGGAAAATGTATGCATCAAGTGCTTCACTGCGACGCCGAAGCGTATTGTCGCGCTTTTTCAGAATTTCAGCGGAAACCTGACGAACCTCATCGGATTTGTCGGCAAATCCTTTTTCTTTCAGGAGCCGGAGCATTTCGTCGGCAAACGCCGGCAGGGCCATGCCGAATGCAAAGTGATCTGTTTTTGTAATTATGAACTCCTCAGACGAAGGGACAACAAAATCGGCATTTTCCACTGTACCGAAAACAGTCCGCAGAATTTTTGCCTTTTTAAGAATCGCGGCATCGATGCCCATTTTCTCCAGTGCTTCAGCGTACCGGATATCACGGGCCAGATTTTCTCCGGTTTCGCGAATCTTTGTCTGGAGTCTTAATGCGCGTTCCAGTTTTCTTTTCAAGCCGGAAACAAAAGCTTCATCCCGGGCTGTATGGACAAGATTTACTGATTCGCCGGTCTCGTCAGGTTCAAGCTGCAGGGCATTGAGCGCATAAGTACTTGCCGAGATGATTTCCCGGGTGAGCGCTTCCTCTTTCTGAATGCCGGCATCCATCGAGGAATCTCTTTCCTGAAAACGGGCCAGATGGATAAGCCCCGCCTTACCCAGGGCAAGATACACTTCGTGGTAGAATGCCTTTTCGAAAGCAATCGTGATTTTCCGGATATCCGATTTTACAAACATCCCCCAGCCTCACGTTCTGCAGATCATTCTATTTTGAATGGCTTCGGCCGGCAGGCCGAAACGCCTGCCGTCGATGATCCGAAAAAGGTTCCGGATCTGGTAAAAAAGAAGCCAAAGATACGAAACAACACAGTAGATGGAGTGGAAATCACGATGGAACATGGAGGAAATCCAGGCGTAATAATTTTGTTCCAGATGATGTTCGACATCCGCGACGGATGGCTCTTGTCCTGTATCTTTTCTGATTTTTTCAAGATCCCGGTCCAGAACCTCTTGTTCCAGACTTACCCGATACCAAATCTTGCCTCCATAGATTTTATGAAATTTGTCCATGTAAAGCTTGATCCTTTCAGGACTGAATTGGTAATGAAGCTTAAGTCTGTATGACCAGATCAGCGTCATGACCGCCAGCCTTTTAAGCATCATTTCCCGGAATTCTGCTGCGGCCGAACCGGAAAGCAGGTCTTTGGAATGATAAAGATTTCTGGCTGTGCAAACGTCTACATAAACAGACAGTTGCCGGTAACTGGAAATGGTTTTAAATTCATTGTCCAGATACATATAGGATAAAAGCAATTTCACTTCATCCAGAGACAGCTTTTCCTCAAGCAGCCCCTTGTTCAGGGTAGCAAAGGGACTGATGTCGTACCACTGCGTAAGCGTCTGATTTCCGGCCGCTTTGTTGATAAGAATCTTGGCGTTGTACGCTTCATATTGCCGGAGATCGGCAATAAAAAAAGGAGTGTAACTTTCATAGGCTCTGGCCAGATTAATGATGGGGGCGATCTGCTGTCTAAAGAGAATTTCCTTAGCCTCAGTCGGATTCTGGATGCCGGAAATATTGCCGGGTATAGTTTCCGGCTCCCTGATCATCACGGCGTAGTCGTGAAGCGAATAAAGGCGGCTTTTCATGGCGTAAATACGCGTGTGGAGGTTAGGCACATCGGCATAATTTCGCATCGTTTTCTAGCCCTCGAACAGGATGGAAATTATATCTTCTTTTATCCTTTCCTTCAGAACCGGATCCTGAAAAAGATTCGCGTTATTATTGATAAAAGCAGCAGAGGCAGCTTCAATTTGTTTTTTTGCCGTCTCAACGGCTTGTGTCAGTCGGTCCTTCTGTGCAGATATAATCCGGGCGGATTCCTCAGACTTTTTTTCTTCAAGGAGACGTTTGTGAGCTTCGATCTTTTTTTCATATTCGAGTTGAGCTTCTTCAATGGCAGCGGAACACTGCCTTTCAATATCGACGATCCGGGTGATCACGTCATCCATGCCTGCCACCCATGTTCCTGCTGAACGAATTGTTAAAAGTTATTTTTGTAAGATTTGGAAACATTTGGAAGCAAGCCCCCCCAGAGGGTTTGCCCTAGCACTGCTTTGAAATGAAATAGCCTTTATTTGTTGATATTATATGAATTAGGACGGGGTATGTCAATGGGATATTGATGGCCGTTTTTTACACACGTTGCCTTAAGTTTTTTTTGCTGTCGGCCAAAGGGAATTCCCAGCGTACGCATGCGATGCCTCAGGGTGTTTGCGTTAATTTGCAAAAGCTCAGCGGCGCCGTCTTTTCCTTGAATCCTGCCGCCCGTTCTGACGAGCGCCGCCTGGATGTGCAGCTTCACGGCCTGGTTGAGGGGAAGAAGCATCCGGTCTCGTTCGGGCCCAAACCGTCCGGCTGTTGAATCCGCAGCCGAAGGAAATTCATCGAAACTGATTGGCCGGGAAGGATCCGTGATGCGCATCTGGATGAGCGCCCGTTCAACAATGTTCTGCAGCTCGCGCACATTTCCCGGCCAGTCGTAGGCCATGAGGCGCTCCATTGCACCCGGCGCCAGTTCCGGATTGATCCGCAGATTCAGCTCCCGAGATTTATTCATGATGAAGTAGTGGATCAGCATGGGGATGTCTGATTTTCTTTCCCGAAGCGGCGGAATATGAATGGGAAACACGTTAAGTCGGAACCAGAGATCCTCCCGAAATGCACCCTCCCGCACCATGGACTCCAAATCTCCGTGGGTTGCGGCAATGACGCGGACATCCACTTTAACGGGTTTTGTTCCGCCCACCCGCTCGATTTCTTTTTCCTGCAGCACCCGCAAAAGTCTCACCTGAACGGATGCCGGCAGGTCTCCCACCTCATCCAGAAATATGGTTCCCTTATGGGCGCGCTCAAAACGGCCGTACTGCCGGGAAATCGCCCCGGTGAAGGCGCCCTTTTCATGACCGAAAAGCTCGCTGTCGATGAGTCCTTCGGGGATGGCGCCGCAGTTGATTTTAACAAAGGGACCGTCTTTGCGCGGCGATGAATAGTGAATCTTGTTGGCGATAATTTCCTTGCCCACTCCGGTTTCTCCCAGCAAAAGCACCGGCGTTGTCAACGGGGCGACCTGGGATACCGCCTCCATGACATGGCGCAACCCTCCGCCGGAACCAATGATTTCGGTATCGGATGCCTGTTTTAATTCATGGCGCATCTGGCGAATGTCGTCGGAAAACAGATCCTTGATATTGACGATATCCTGGTATTGGAGACTGTTGGCCATGGCGATGCAGAAAGGATTATACAGAAGATTGATGAGGCGGGCATGCTCTTCAGTGTATCGATTGCGTCCGTTCACAAAAAAGTCAATTTGCCCCAGCCGGTGTCCTTTAGACCAGGTGAACAGGACCAGACTTGATTTATCAACAACTCCGAGAGCCTTCCATATGGTAAACGGTATCAGGTACTCTTCCGTCATGTTAAAAATTCTCACGGTATTTTTAACTCTCTGCAGTAAGCGAGGCGCCTCCGGAGGCATGGAGATGATTTTTATTTTCGTGTTCAGGGGAAGGGCGGACTTGATGGCCATAATAACAAAAGAGTTGGTTTTTTCATTATAATAACTCATCATGACGCCGTCCAGGGGGATATAGCTCGTTAAGTAGTCCAAACATTCCTGGGCCACCTCGCCGATGTCCAGGCTGCTGCAAATGCGCAGCGTCGCCTTATTGAAAAAATCCAGTTCGTTGATCATTACCCGCTCCTCTCATTATATCTGAAATGAGATATATGATAATTGGCTGATTAAATATCACATATCTCATTTAATTTCTACTATATATGATGTTTATTTTTTTGTTACTTATGCATCATAATGAATTATTTGAGTATTTTATATGGCATGCTTGTCGCAACTAAAATAACAGTAAACTTTGAACAACTTTATAGGTGAGTTGTCAAAAGTGAAGATTAGAAAGGAGAATTTTATGTTTGAAGAAGAAAAAGCCGAAGGCAAGAAGAAAATAGTTTCGGTGAAGAAGAAAGCGTTCGATGAGAGCCGCCGGAATTTTATAAAAGGGTCCCTGACGGTTGGAGCGGCAGGGATGCTGGGCGGCATAACCGGCATACCCCGGATTGCGGAGGGCTGCGTAACCTCAAGCAGCAAGGCTTCCGGAAAATGCAAGACCTACTCATTTGATACCCCGCCCGCGCCGATTCCGGCAAGCCGGATTCAAATTAAAAAATCCGTTGACGTCGTTGTTCTGGGCGCGGGCCTGGGCGGACTCTGCGCCGCCTACGCGGCTGCCGATAAAGGCGCGAAAGTCGTTTTGCTGGAAAAAAGGAATAAATTTACTTTTCACGGCGGATGGAATGCATCCATTGACGACCGCCTGCATAAATCCAAAAATATTATAATTCCCAAAGACAGATGGATGGCCGAAATCATGCGTTTCGGCGCCTATCATGCCAATGCACAACTGATTAAACTGTGGCTGGATGAGCACGGGCGCGTCATGAACAAGCTGCTTGATATGGCGGATGCCGCCAACATCAAGTATTTTGTGGATACGAACAATAAATCGTACTGGCCTTACACGGAATATCCCTCGGCGATTCAGTTTCTGCCCGGTTGGAATTATACATTGTGTAGCTTGCTGGAGAAAAACGTCAAAGCAAAAGGGGTTGAACTTCTTTATGAAACACCGGCGGTTCAACTAATCCGGAAAAACAATAAAAGCAGAGTGACCGGCGTCATCGCCAAGGGGAAAGACGGGTACGTTCAGGTCAACGCCACGGGAGGCGTCGTTATCTGCACGGGAGGTTATGCCAACAACCGGGAAATGCAGGAGAAATATTCGCCCCGCTGCCTCAAGATCACCGGCAACGGATATCCGGAAGGAAGTGATACGGGCGACGGCATCCTCATGGGCATGTGGATCGGAGGAGCCAAACAGGATACGGACGCCCCCATGCTCTGGGACGGATTTTCCACCGTGCCGGGCGGTTTCCGGGACTGTGTGGTAAACCTGACACGTCAGCCTTTTTTGAACGTCAATCTTCTGGGTGAGCGCTATGCCAACGAAGATGCGCCTTTCGGGCTTACCGCCAATCAGGACATCCGGCAGCCTGAATGCAAAAAATGGACGGTCTGGGATGCCAATTGGGATACCGATAAAGACAAGCTCCATGGAACAGTTTGTGAGAATATGGTCAAGACGCCGCTATGGTCGACAAAGGACTATGAGAAATTCAAGCAGAAGGGCATCATCGTGGAAGCCGATACGCTGGAAGAACTGGCTGATAAAATGAAAGTGCCCAGGGCCGCTTTTATTGCCACGGTCAAACGTTACAATGAGTTGGTGAAAAAAGGAGTCGACGAGGATTTTGGCAAAGATCCGGTGAAGCTTACCGCGATCGTCAAACCGCCTTTCGGTGCCGGTATTACGGGCGCCGGTTTGCTGGTGACCATGGACGGGCTGCGCATTAATACCGGATTACAGGTTCTGGATACGGAAGGCAAACCCATTGCCGGTCTCTATGCCGCCGGCAATGCCTCCGGTGATTTCTTTTCCAATGACTACCCCATTACAACCACCGGAGTAAGCCACGGGCGGGCCTATACCTTTGGCTGGCTGGCCGGTGAAAAGGCGGCGGAAGGGAAAGGTTGATTTCGGACGTGTTGTTTAACGATTGTCTGATTGAAAATGGATTTTACAGACCTGCAAGGGTCGGGAGGAGAAAAAATGGCCTCAGGAGGCTTATCGCCGCATAGGCATAGATGGACAAAAATACTGTGTTGGACGGGCATCCTCCTTTTTATTCTTGCCGTTTCCAGTGCCGGCTGGTCCCAGAAGACGCCGGAGACCGGCGCGCTTCTGGGCGACCGGCACAAGGCGGCGGGGGTAGGGTGTGTGCAGTGCCACAAGGATAAACCGTCAGCGCCGGTTAACACGGCGGTCTGTTCGGGTTGCCACCCGAACGTGGCCAAAGGCGAAACAATCAGGGAAAAGCTGCCCAATCCGCACAATGCCCACATGGAATATCCCGCTTGTGCAGAGTGCCATCACGTTCACAAACCTTCGGATAATCAATGCGCCGGCTGCCACAGCTTTAACTTCAGGATGCGCTAGATCTTAAAGAACATCTGTCGGGGAATGTGAAAATCATGTGCCGCGTCCGCCCCGGGCGCTTCTTCCAAAGGGAATTCCCAGCGTACGCATGCGATGCCTCAGGGTATTCGGCTTGATCCCGAGCAGAGCTGCGGCTCCCCCCGGCCCCTGAACTTTTCCATTAGCCTTTTTGAGCATCGATTCAATATGACGCCGCATGCGATTATCCAGCAAATACTGAGAGCCTTCCGGTTCTCGCAAAGAGCCATTTCCCTCTGATCGTGCGGAGACTGACCTGATGTTAGGTAAATCATCAAAAACAAGAGGTTTCTCCGGATTTGCGGTGCGCATTCTGATCAGCGCCCGCTCCACGATATTTTCCAGTTCGCGGACATTGCCGGGCCAGTCATAGGCCATGAGTTTCTCAATGGTACCGGAAGCAAGGATTGGCGGCTTGACGATATTCAGCTCCCGTGATTTTTTCATAATAAAATGATGAAGAAAATAAGGGATGTCGGATTTCCGTTCTCTCAGCGGCGGAATCAGAATAGGAAAAACATTGAGCCGGAACCAGAGATCCTCACGGAAACGATGCTTGCGCACCAGCTCTTCCAGATTTTTGTTGGTGGCGGCGATAACCCGGACATCTACTTTTATGTGAGTTGTTCCCCCGACCCGCTCGATTTCTTTATCCTGAAGCACCCGCAGGAGTCTAATTTGTGCTTGTGCCGGCAGGTCTCCCACCTCGTCAAGAAAGATCGTACCCTGGTGAGCCCGTTCAAAATGGCCGAGTTTCTGAGAGAGCGCTCCGGTAAAAGCGCCTTTCTCATGACCGAACAGTTCACTGTCAATCAGTCCGTCAGGGATGGCGCCGCAATTAATTTTGATCAGGGGACCATCCTTGCGCGGCGACGCATAGTGGATGGCATTGGCAATGATTTCCTTGCCCACGCCGGTTTCTCCCAGAAGAAGCACCTGGCTGGTTAGCGGAGCCACCTGATCAACCGCTTCCATGACGGCTTTCAGACCGCCTCTGGCGCCGACAATTACATCGGATGATACGCGGTGCAGTTCGTCACGGAGGTAACGGTTGTCGTTGGTCAGCAGGCGCTTGATATTGACGATTTCACGGTACTGGAGACAATTGGCCATCGCAATGGAAAAAGGATTGTGCAGCTGTCTGATCAAATTGGCATGTTCGGCGGTATACCGGTTGCGGCCCTGACAGAAAAAATCAATCTGTCCCAGTCTTGTTCCTTTAAAAGTCACAAAGAGCACAAGACTCGATTTGTTCAGACAACCGAGAGTTTCCCAGATCTTCAACGGCACCGGGTCTTCTTCCGGGTTGTTATAGATGACAACAGAACCTTTGGTATCCTTGAATGACTGATGTCCCGCTTCGGATATCGGGATGGCAGTTTGCCCGAGATTCAGAGGAATCTTCGATGCCGTGGCCAGCAGGAGAAGCATTCTGTTCTGTTGGTCGTAATAGTGCATGGAGATTCCATCCAGCGGAAGATAATTTTGAAGATAAGTGAGGCAGTTATCCGCCACCTCCTCAATTTCCAGACTTCCACAGATGCGTAAAGTGGCCTCGTGGAAAAAATTGATCAAAGCTTTCATAGGTGAAAATCTATTCCTGAAAATGCCATGGCATTTTTTACTTTGGTAGAAAAATACCATATGTTTCATTTTATTTGCAATATTTAAATATTACCAAACAGGCATATATCTCTTATCTTTATGATAATATTGATTAATTAAAAATGGCACATTTTAAGCATTTATTTTGAAAAATATATGAATAGGAGAACTAAAAAATCAAAGGAGGAAAATTGAATAATGGAAAACGATGCAAAGAAAGGTATGGACAGACGCAACTTTTTGAAAAGAGGGGCTGTCACTATCGGAGTAGGAGCAGCTGCGGCAAGTGGTGTCCTTGGGGCAGTTGTCAAAGATGTCGATGCTGCTGAGAAGAAGGTATCTTCACCCTGGAAGAACTGCGACGTCAACATGAAGAATGTGAATCCGGTCAAGCCCATATCCGAACCCAGCAAATATGACTACCAAACCGATGTTCTGGTGATCGGGTTTGGGGTCGGCGGAACCATGGCTGCGGTTACGGCGGTTAAGCAGGGAGCCAAAATCGTTGTATTCGAAAAGCTGACACGGGATAATTGGGATGAACACTGCGGTGTTCAGGTCCTGGGCGGGCTCGGAGGCGAAGAATGGGGCCGGTTGACCAAAAGAGGATGGGACCCGGCGAAAGATGTGGAGGCGGCTGCCTATGAGATCTGGGCGGCGCAGGATTATCAGGCCGACTTCCGTTTGATTAAGAAGCAGGTCGAAGAGTGGCCCACCCCCATAGAGACACTGCGGTCGCTCGGATTAAAGTTCCTTCCCGTCGACTTGGGAGACTCCTTTGTCGGCAGGATGAAAATTCAATATCCGGCCATCCGCTATACCAATGTTGGTGACGAACTGCAGGACTTCACCCCCATGGATCCCTGGATTAACAAGTATCACGTCTGTGAAGTGACCATTGAGCGTTTCCTGAAAAACAGCGGCAAGGCGGAGCTGATCTACGGGGCCGACAATACCCGTCTGATCGCGAATGCTGCGGGCCGTGTTGTGGGCGCGAAGGCAACTGTCAAGGGCAAGAGTGTTTATGTGAAAGCCAAGACCACGGTTATTGCGACCGGCGGTTACGGCGCCAACTACGACATGATCAAACACTATGGATGGATCGACGTAACCTGCGGGTGCCATGTGGGTGCGGAGTCGAATGATGGTCTCGGCATCAGAATGGGACAAGGCCTGGGCGCAGACCTTAGCTGCATGCCGTCGGGCGCGGTGGCGGACGGCGGTCCGGACACCCTGGCGGCTGGTCGTCCCTGGACGTTTAGAAACAATTTCTTCTACAAGGACAAGACCGTTTCCGGGTACGCCGAGGCGGGCATTCAACTGGGAAGGCAGCCATCCCTGAGAGTGAATGAGGCGGGGTTGAGGTTCATGGATGAGAACGAGACCTGGAAGGCGAAGAACCTCTGCGCATCCGAGCAGCCGAATAAAAACTATTTCACGATCTTTGATGCCGATATCGAAGGCTTCATCGATTTCACCAAGAAATCCCGCTACGGTATGTGTGAAAACATGATTACGCCGGACTTCAGGATTTTCTATGAGGACGAAGACATCAGGCCGCTCTGGAGATGGCAGGACAGCCTGAAGTGGTGCAAGAAGAACCTGAAAAATATCATCGAGGCGAACAGCCCCGAAGAACTGGCCCAAAAGGCGGGCATCAACAAGGCTGCGTTCGTGGCGCAGGTCAAGCGCTACAACGAGTATTGTCATAGCGGTGTGGACAAGGAATTCGGCAAGCACAAGTCCTTTCTGTTTCCGATCGAGAAGCCGCCGTTTATCGCCGTCAAGACCAAGCCGTCGTTCCTCTGGTCAACAACGAGTGGTTTGAGGGTCAATCCGCAGTGGCAAATCATCAAGCCCAACGGAGATCCTATCCCGGGTCTGTACGGAGGCTCCGGTGATGTCGGCGGGTTCTGCAAACCTTACGGCTATGGGAACGACAACGAGTTCCAGCCCGCTGCCAGCGCCGCAATCAGCGGAAGCATCGGAGGACGAAACGCCGCTCTCGAAGCGCTGGGAAAGGCCTAGAGTGTTTCAGAGGCAATCGAAAGACAAAAAGCATGAGTAACATTTGGTGCGGGGCCGGGGATAAAGCAGCCTCGCACCATATGCTTAAGCATTTAACCTAAAATAAAGGAGAAAAATGATGTTCATAAGGAAAACCACTGCATTGCTGCCGGCGGTGTTCTTCCTCATTTTCACGCTGGCCATTGCCGGGAACAGCAACGCTGCAGCGAAACCGGAGGGAAAAGCGACAAAAGCCGAATCGAGTCAATCAACGCCGGCATCCTTCTCCAAAGATAGTAACTGTGCCGTCTGTCACCAGCCCTATGTCGATTCCATGAAAAACGACAAGATGCTGCTGTCGAAGCATGCCGCCGTAGCCGGAAATTGCTTCTCCTGTCATAAAGAAGACGCCTTGGCGACCGCCCATGCGAAGGTGAAGGGGCCGCCTTCGAAATTATTCAGACAGCGGAAGCCGCCGAACGATATGTGCACGAAGTGCCACGGGTCGTATGACGGGCTGATGGAGAAGACGAAGAACAGCACCGCCTTCAAGACGACGCAAAACGTGGCGATTAATCCTCATAAGACCAATCATGGACAGGTTGAGTGTTTCAACTGCCACAAGATGCATAAAGACAAACCGCCTATTGAGTACTGCTATGGCTGCCATCACCCGAGACAACTCAGTAATTGCAAGGACTGCCATGCCCCCAAGAAGGAGTAACGATTGTATTAAACTTCATGTAATAAAACCGGACGCGCTCCGGAGCTTTCCCCGATAGAAATTTCCGGAGCGGAGGCAATCTGACAATAGAGATGAGTAAAAGATCAGTTGTCAGTGTAACGGAAGCCCGTAAAGTTTATCAGGACGGGAAAACAAAACCGGAGTACTCTGTTTGTCGGAGTTTTCCAGGCAAGTCATTGAGGTCAAGATTCAACTAAAGGAGATAGATTGAAATGAAAAAAAAGATATTAGAAAAATTGCTTATCATATTATTTACGGTAGCCGTGCTTCTGAACCCGGTTGCTCTTACGGGAACGGCGAACGCCACGGAGGGCGGAGGCGGGGCGTATGCCAACGGCGCCGATGATTTCATGATGGGGGCGCTGCCGCCTCCGGGAACTTATTTTATCAACTACCTGAGCTACTACACAGCTTCGGATTTCAAGGACAACAACGGCAATAACCTCATTCCCGATTTTAAGCTGGATGTGGTGGCCGACGTGTTCCGGTTTATTCACGTGACCAAGTACAAGATCTTCGGAGCGAATTGGGGCATGCACACGATGATCCCTCTGGTTTACCCGGACGTGACAGCCGGCGGCCAAAGCGATGACCGTTTTGGACTGGGTGACATCGTCGTCGATCCGCTGATTCTGGCCTGGCACTCCAAAAATTTTCATGTTGTGACGGGCGTCGATATCATTGTTCCCGTCGGAACATACGATAAAGATCGTCAGGTAAACATCGGCAGGAACTACTGGACCTTCGAGCCCATTATCGGCATAACCTATCTGAGCGACAGCGGCTTCGAGCTGTCCGGCAAGTTCATGTACGATTTCAATACGAAAAACGACGACACGGAATACAAATCAGGCCAGGAGTTTCATTTCGACTACACCGTCGGTTATCACATCAATAATCAGTGGACTGCGGGCATTGCGGGTTACTACTATCACCAGATGACCGAAGATGAGATTAACGGAGCCAAAATAGATGACTTTGAGGGCAGCGTATTCGCCGCCGGTCCCGTTGTGCAGTACGCGTACAAAAACATGAACGTCACCCTCAAGTGGCTGCCCGAATTTGAGGCGAGAAACAGGCCGGAGGGAGACACATTCTGGCTCAAATTTACTTATGCCTTTTAACGGTGGCGGATGATCCGATTAACCGTGAAGACCGAAACGGTGCAACCGGAGCCAAAGGAGTTGACGACAACGTCATGATTATCAACAAACTTACATTGACTTTTGGGCCGATAAGACTGTAACCTTTATAAGGTCAATCAGACGGGATAACCGTCTGATTGACCGGAAGGATCAAGGGAGAACAAAAAATGCAAATTTGGAAAAAAATTGGCATTTATACGTGTGGAATGATATTGACGGGCACCGTTTTCATCACCTCGGTTACGGCCGGCGGACCGCCGTTGAAGGACAATGCCTGCGGCGCGTGCCACAGGGACTACGGCGCGATCATGCCGCAGAAGCATCCGGATATGGGCAAAGGGACGCCCTGCCTGACGTGTCATACCACGGATGCAAAAACTGAAGCGACAAAGTTTTCCACGGAAGTTCATAAAACACACCAGGGCGGGAAAACAAAGCTGGAGTGTTCCGCTTGTCACGCTCTATAAGGAGAAAAGAATATTATGTTTGGAATTGGAGTGCCGGAATTACTGATCATACTGGTCATTATTATGATTATTTTCGGAGTCGGAAAATTGCCTCAGATCGGTTCGGCTCTGGGCAGAGGAATTAATAATTTCAAAAGATCTGTTTCGGAAAATAGTGATCATTCCCCTGCGCCCGCTAAAATTACCGACGAAAAAAATTAGCATATCGTAGCGCAGATACTTTAACGGGTTAGGATGCGGTCCTCTTCCGAAGACCGTTGGCAGTGGTGTTTTTTTATTTGCAGCAGCACAGAAAAAACAAGCCGGATGAATTACTTTCCGGAAAGCCGGATATATAATAGAAATTTGTAGAAAAAGCCCGACTCGAAAGCCGGGCTTTTCATATTATGCCAGCGCGGACTCGAATAAATTAATAAGTATCTTTAATTATTGAATTAAAAGAAGCCTGAATTTTAAGCATACCCCCAAATATGCCCCCAGAATATAAATATTAGCCTAATCTTTTATCGAGTTTGTTGACTTCACCTATAAGTCCACAGTTTTTTAAAGTCGTTAAAATTGAGGATTACTGATTTAAAGGTGCAACACTAAAATCAGTGGCGTCTGTAAGACGTCCGCTGGATTGCCTTGTTGAGCAACAAGTTCACTTTAAACACCTTAACCCGTCGTTGAACTTGATTTTAGGATACTCCAATTTGCTTGTCACATTCATCGATGACGTATTGAGGAACAAGCTGAAACTCGCAGGGGTTCAGTTGGTAGATGTATTCATTTTCAATATGGAAAGCCTGGTTTATAAACTTGTTGATTACGTTTGATCCAGCTCCCTCAGACCTACCGTCCCACAGAACTCTATATATGTGAAGCTTTTCGTAGTTGCAATCTGTTTCTTTGTAGAGCCTCTTTAGGTAATCGTCATCTTTGACGGACTTCAGCATGCGACTATAGTCAAAGACAATGTTAGACTCATCAGTTATTTGCTTTGTCCCTTTCTCGATTTCTTCGAGCGTCATTTTCCGCTTCATCTCGCTCGGAATGATTGGCTCGTCACGCTTGTGTAGAAGATTTGACAGCAGATTATATGCATTGCCTCTTTCGTTAAGAATCTCGTATTTTCTCCTTAAGTACACAAGTTTAGTAATATCATTTACATCTCTCTTTGTATTGGATTCACATATCTCAAGAAATGTGACAATGTCTTCCTTTTTCACTTCCTTTTCTCTTAACTGTCCTTTGAAATTCTCCATGAAGTAGGCAACGGGAATATCAAACCTGTCTCGATGATGGTATACCATATCAATTATGGGTTCAAAATCATGTGAAAGCATCAACACAGTCTTGCCACTAAAACTCTTACCCTTTCTGAATAGCATATCGATTATGGCGTACTTCTTATTCTTATCGAATGAAGATATTGGGTCGTCCAATACGATCAAGTCAGGCTTGGATTTCAGGGCATCATACATAAACAGTACTATTGAAAATGCGTTGCGTTCTCCGAAGCTCAGGTGATCTCTCACGTCCGTGACAGAGTCTCCAATGCGATCCTTATGAATCAGTTTTATGGAATACTGCTTCTTGGCATCTTCAACAATGTCGACAGAGTACTCAAACCCCGCATTTCTTAGAAAATCGTTTATCTCTTCCTTGTTATCGTTTATTACCTTTTCTATATGATTTTTTTGAAGATTCACTTTGCCCTGAAGGATGCCTGCTTTTTCCAAAAGCTCGTCAATCGATTTATTGACGATATCGATCTTCTCTCTAGTGGCTGGCGCCTGCAAATGACCGTAGTAAGCAATGTCAATTTTTTGGTTCTTCAACAACTCAATTACTTTGTCGACGTCTTTTAGTGACTTGTATCCAATATATTTGGCGTCGTTGAACTTCTTATTCATATTGTCGATTTGACCCTTGATCTCCAATAAAAACTTAACTTGTTCGTCTGTGTAGCCGTCAACTGTGTTAATAAATCCATTTATTATGTCGCTAGTGGTATTCGAAAAGTATTTATTTAGCCTAGAGAAAACTGAGACTATCTTGTTTATATATTCAATGACCCTCGGTTCATAAATTTCTGATATTTTGGCAATCTTTTCCTTTTTTTTGCTTATGTTCGTTACGCAGTATGGACAATTATCAGATAAGTCCAGATACACCCTTCCATCAATAATCCACTTTATCCATTTTATGTTACTTTCTGATTGGATGTACTCTTTGTAGTCTTCGACTTCCTTCGGAACATTGCGTACTTTGTTTCCACCCTTAAAGGCCTTTGATATATTGCTTGATCCGTGAATCCCACTTTTTACTGGTTTTCCAAAACTACTGCTCAACTCGTTAAAGTCGCTGATGAGTTCATCAATGTCCTTGTCCTGAGAAAACATTTCCTGGATTGTTTTTGTTAGTTCATTGATTTCCGCCATACCCTTCTCATATTCTTCATCCCGGATGAAGATATCGAAACTACCTTGAACGAGTTCATCCGGAAGAAAGATGTATTTATTGGTATATTCCTCATCAAATACTTTCACCAACTTTATGGAATCGATTCCAGTTACCGACGGATTATGATCTTCAGAATCGATGTACTTGAAGGGTTTCAACTTTAACAATTCCTTGCTGCCGTTCTTTTGATCATTTATTGATGCTATAATTGCCTTTGAAATTGTGCTCTTGCCAGTTCCGTTTATGGCGTACTTAATATTCAGCTTGTTTTCTTTCAGGGTTATTGTCCCATTGTCGATATTGTTGCAATTTTCTACCGATATGTCCATAATCTTCCCCTTTCGTACGCACTGATATAGAAATTACACTTAACCTATTTTATCTATCCCGCGACCTTATCCTATTTTGATGGCTCTGCCGAACGGAGCTATAAGCGGTCAGCGAAGCGCAGTCCGCTTTATTGGCCTGGTTATAGCTTATTAGTTCTCATTTAATCCATATTTTCCGCGGGTAAGCAAAACTTCTTTCCAATAGCTTTCCCTCTGAATCACATACTGCTCACTATCACGGGATGATGCTTGTTCCAAAAGGCTAATTCGAAAATACTTTCTAGCATAACCAACTCCATCAGTTTTGCCCAAAAGGAGATTCTTTAGAAGCTTGTTATGTGCATGCCCGCCCGTTTTAAAATATTTACCCCAACGAGACCAAATGCCTTCTTCGCCATAAGCTGAACCTACATACCTCATTCCCGTTTTGGTATCAGTTATTAAATATACGCCCTGGCAATGTGATAGTGCGGAGATCCAATCCGGTTTAGAATCTAGCCATAATTTTTCTAAAACTGCATAACTGTGGTTTATATTTGCATACCCAGGAAAATCTTCACCGGCATATATTTCAGGAAGAATTTCAGCGACCCTCATGCTCGACAACATGGTCTCCGGCTTGCGCCCTTTCGCGCGTGCGTCTTTTACCCAATGAATTTTAAGTCGTCCAATTAAATCCTTTCCTTGGTCAGATAAATCAACTTTGTAATAGACATAATCATTGCCTTGATTTTTCGATGGCTTATGCGAAAGCACTTCAAATATTCCGCCAAATAACCAACAATCAGGCTGCGTTGGTAATTCAATCATTGAAAATATATATTTTCTATTCCAGCAGTGATTACTATGAAAAGCACCATTCCATACGTTTTGCCATTCGTCAAAACTACGAGTAAATACATCAATTGGCCTGATATCTCCCGCTTTTTGCGCAACATGAATCTTCGCATCGCGCCAGTCAAACGAAGGAAATAATATTTCAACTGAAATTTTTCCTTTTTCCAAGAGTGGTCTCATATCTTTCTGTTTATTACGTAATGGCACTTTTTGATTTGACTATAACGGAGCCGCGGCTGAGCTGTCCCGTGTAACGGGATCGGTTCTAGTCGCTTGTTCGACCGCCGCAGGCGGTAGAGCAAGCGACCTTCAGACGCGGCTCCGTTCGCTCGACGCCAAAGGCGGCGGGCGAACATTGTTTATA
>JAJFTS010000328.1 GCA_021372815.1 Deltaproteobacteria bacterium
GGAATACGAGCAGATAAAAAAATATCATATATTGAACCGCAAACTTCTGGAACAATACGGCGAGATGACTCCCACACTCAAAGTAAGGCGCAAAGCGGTTCTTAGTACATTTAAGGATGAGATTGATAAATTGTATAAATAAAAAGATAAATATCATTGGCGGGGTGCAACAGCTTCAAAAATCCGGTTGCCGGAAAGTTCCAGTGAAAGTTAGGATGGTTCATGCATGAGCAGGCAGGGTGCGATAATTCTGGCCGGGGATATCGGCGGAACAAAAACCGACCTGGCCATCTTTTCGTCTGAGACCGGATTGGCTGCTCCCATGGCGGAGGCTTCTTTCTCCAGCGGCGATTATCCCGGTTTGGAATTAATCGTCCGGGAATTCCTTTTCCGGAGCGGAAGCGATATCAATATTGATCAGGCCGTCTTTGGTGTATCCGGGCCTGTTATCGAAGGGCGGGCAAAAATTACCAATCTTCCGTGGGTGATGGAAGAAGCAACGATAGAAAAAACGCTTGGCTTGCCATCTGTTCATCTGTTCAACGATCTTATAGCGTGTGCCTATGCTGTGCCGTTGCTGGGCACAAGCGATCTATGCACACTCAACAAAGGCATTCCCGATCCGCAAGGCAGCAGGGCGATTGTCGCTCCGGGTACCGGACTGGGCGAAGCGTGTCTTCATTGGGACGGGACCGGTTATCTGGCCTATCCCTCCGAGGGTGGACATGCGGATTTTGCGCCGATGAATGCCTTGGAGGAAGCCTTGCTTCATCATCTTCAGCAGCGCTTCGATCACGTCAGCTATGAACGTGTCTGCTCCGGAAACGGTCTTTTCAATATTTACCATTTTCTGAAAGATGAGGGATACGCCGAAGAGCCCGCCTGGCTTACCAAAATGTTGGCCGGGGTTGACGATCCTGTACCGGTCATCATCGGATCAGCTCTTGATGCCAAGCGATCCTGCACGCTTTGTCTTACCACGCTAAACATGTTTGTCTCCATTCTGGGTGCTGAAGCCGGAAATACCGCTCTCAAATTGATGGCGTCGGGCGGCGTCTTTCTGGGCGGGGGTATCCTGCCTCATATTATTTCAGCGCTGCAGAATGGTCTGCTCATGAATGCCTTCCGGCAAAAGGGCCGGATGTCGGGACTCATGGAAAGAATTCCTGTTCACGTCATTATGAATCCCCGGGCGGCTCTTCTGGGCGCAGCCTCTCGAGGAATGTCCCTGGTTTGCAGGGAAGACAGACAGAAATAAAGCTGAAGATATCCTTTAGCTTTGCAACTCCAAAACAATGGCTGTGCGGGTGGGGAGATAAAGCTTTAGAATATTCTGTGTTGTTGGCCCGGTGCGCAAAGGCATTGTAAAATGAATCTGGTCGTCTGCAAGCCGCGCGTGACCGCCGTATATTGCGTCATCCGTGTTTAATATCATTTTATATTTTCCCGGCGATGCCTGAAACGGATAATCGGGATATGAAATTGCAGGATGAAAATTGAAAGCAAACATCAGTGTGCCCCGCTTAAAGATAATCACTTTTTCATCGGAATGTTCGTGCAGCAGAACGGGCCATGAATCATTAAGAAAGGCGAAGTGCCTGGTTAGCGTAATCATGTCCCGATCAAATCGCTGAAGGAACTGATACTTCAGATTCGGATCATCGGCCAGGTGCCATTGCCGTCTCGCATAGTGATAGGACCAACCGTTGCCTTGTCTCGGAAAATCGATCCATTCGGGATGGCCGAATTCATTGCCCATGAAGTTCTGATAGCCGTGACCAGCGGTTGCCAGGGTGATCAGGCGTATCAATTTGTGAAGCGCCATAGCCCGGTCAATAATCAGGTTGGTGTCTTGGGCGTTCATGTGATCATACATGGCGGCGTCCGCGAGCCAAAACATCAAAGTTTTATCTCCAACCAGAGCCTGGTCGTGGGATTCTGCGTAGCCGATGGTCTTTTCATCCTTACGCCGATTGTTGAGCTCGTACCATAAATGAGCCAGCGGCCAATCTTCATCCCTGTATTCTTTTACAAGTTTAATCCAGTAATCCGGAATGCCCATGGCCAGGCGGTAATCAAATCCGATGCCGCCTTTTTCCTTTGGAGACGCCAGAGAAGGCATGCCGCTGATGTCTTCCGCAATGGTAATTGCGTCAGGCCTTGTTTCATGAATGACTGTATTGGCCAGCGCTAAATAGGCGAGTGCGTCTTCATCGGTGTTTTCATTAAAATAATCGTCATAGGAGGTAAAGGCTTTTTCAAGGCCGTGATCCAGGTAGAGCATGCTGGTAATACCGTCAGACCTGAATCCGTCAAACCGGTATTCATCAAGCCAGAAACGGCAGTTGGACAAAAGAAAATGAAGAACCTGATGTTTGCCGTAATCAAAGCATCGCGAATCCCACGCATGATGCATACCGCGGAAGCCGCCATGGAAATATTGATACAGTGTTCCGTCAAAACGGCTGAGGCCCTCCACTTCATTACTGACGGCATGTGAATGGATGATGTCCATGATGACTCTTAGTCCGGCGCCGTGGGCTGTATCTACAAGTTCTTTTAAATCTTCCGGCGTGCCGAATCGGGAAGAGGCGGCAAAGAAACTGGATACATGATAACCGAAAGAAGCGTAGTAAGGGTGCTCCTGGATTCCCATCAGTTGAAGCGTGTTATATCCTGACCGGACAATGCGGGGAAGGATGAGTTCGGTAAATTCCCGGTATGTTCCGATTTTGCCTTCTTCCTGGGCCATCCCGATGTGGGCTTCGTAAATAAGAACGGGAAGGGTCTGTTTGTCGGGTATCTTATACCGCCATTGATAAGGGGGAGTGTCCCAGATCTGAGCGTTAAAAATCAGCGTCTCCGGATCCTGGACAACTCTCCTGGCATACGCAGGAATGCGATCTCCCCGGCCTCCGGGCCACAGCATCACCAGACGATACAAATCGCCGTGGGTCAGGAATTTTTCAGGCAGGCGGATTTCCCAGATTCCGTCGGGAGTCAGGCGTTCGAGAGCAAAATCCTTGCGTGTTTTCCAGTCCGTCATGTCGCCGATCAGAAATATTGTCGTGGCATGGGGTGCCCATTCCCTGAATATCCATTCATGACCATGCTTATGCAAACCGAAATATTCGTGGCCGGAGGCAAAATCAGCCAGAGATTTATTTTCAGAGGTGAGTATTTTTTCAAGCGCGAGAAGATGATTCAGCCGGCGTTCAATAACGGTTGCGTAAGGCCGCAGATAAGGATCATCATCCAGGATGATTTGCAAAAGGGTGTGCGGAGAATAGGCGATGCGGTTGACAGAGTCTTTCATTGATTTTTTACGCGGCATATTTTTGTTATGTCCTGAAACAATCAGGAGCCGATAAAGGGACGATTTAACATTTTTTCATAAAGTTCGATGTAATGTTTTGCCGTCACCGAATGATTAAAAGACACCAGACTTTCTTTCATGATACGGGCTATCTGTTTTTCTTTCAATTTTTGAGGCAGATTGTAAAAATTGATCGCCTGATCGATGGCCCACATCAGTCCCTCCGGGTCGTAGGTTTCAAACAGGATTCCGTTGCCGGAATTATTTTTAATATTCAGGTGAGTGATAGTGTCTTTTATACCGCCGGTGTTGCGGGCAATAGGCAAAGAGCCATAAATGGGAGCAATCATCTGGGGCAGGCCACAGGGTTCGAAAGCTGAAGGCATGAGAATAAAATCCGATGCGGCATAGGCCAGCCGGGAAAGACTCTCATCGAAATCGCACACGGCAACTCTGTCCGACAGATTAAACTGCCACACAATCCGGCGCATGTATTCCTGAAATTCTCCGTTGGCCACAAAGACGATTTGAAGAGGGAGATTCCAGTATTTGGAAATAACGTCGTAAAGAATGTGCGCCAGAAGAGGGCTGCCTTTTTGAATTCTATCGAGGCGGGATGGCCAGAAAAAAAGCGCCGCCGTCTCATTTTCAATGAGGCCAAGACGATTTTGAAGATATTGCTTGTTTTTGGTTTTGCCCGTCGCAAAAGTATCGGCGGAATATTTAAACGGCAGACCGGGATCTTTTTCGGGACTGAAAGACGGGTCGGGGCTGTTCAATATTCCCACCGCGCAGTCCGCCTTCCACTTGAATGTCAATTCCCGTTTTAACGGCTCTTCAACAAAAGGATGTTTACCCTCTATGATTTCAAGAAGAAACGAGGGACTGACGGTGTTGATAAAATGCGCGGCAAAAACACCGCTTACCAGAAAATCCACAGGGTTTGTTTTCCGTGTTTCTTCATAATTGCCGGGAGGGTACATAAAAAACAAGTGTTTCCAAAACAGAGCCGCGTCAATTCCCTGGTCTTCAATTTCAGCCAGTGTTTTATAAACCGTAAAAATGTTATGGATGGTAAACAGGCACGGGATGCCCAACTCCCGGGCTTTGGCCGGAAGCAGGCCCGTCATCCAGTCGTTACAATGGATCAGATCAGGTTTGACATGGGGAATAATGTGATTAATCACTTCTCTTTGAAACGCCAGCGAGATTTTTATATTTTCCGAGCCATAACTGGAATAAACGGAATTCATGTAAAAGAAAGCTCTGTCTTCGGCCAGGTGGATGCGTTCATGGGGCATTTTTTTTCTGATGGCTCCGTATACATTTTTTAATAAGGTTCCCGATTCATGATTGAATATGTTTCGATAATCAGGCATGGCGACGTGAACATCTCCGCCCTCTTCAAATAAGGCGTTGATCAAAGCGGCGGAAACGTCTGCGAGGCCGCCTGCTTTAGCTTTCAGATTGTTGGCCATCTTGCCCATGCCTACCGGGAGATAGGTCACTTCCGGTGTTACAATGAGCACTCGAGGTTTTTTTCTGCGGCGAAGCATCAGACTCAACCTGTCCTCGATGTTTCTAAAATAGTTACAATAGATGTGTTTACTAAAATAGCATCATTGGAAAATTGCCAGTCAACAGAAATGAAGAGCGCCGGAACTCACAAAGTACTGTAGAACACGGGATTTGAACGTTAATAAAGCCACCTTCAGACCCAGGTAATTAACCCGGGGGTATATTTAATGAAACTATCCGCTCTGGGGATTACCCGTGCCGTAAAACCGAATCGGCCGGCAACCTGGCATGGCAGCGAACATTCGTACCGGTAGATGCCGTTGCCAAGATCCTGCGTCACCTTCATTTGTTGAGTTTTTCCATCCGCAATGCTTTCCACGGTTTTTGCCTGGCCATAGAATAACTCGACATCAACTTCGTCGGGAGTGAGTTTACCGAGATGGACAATCGTCGAAATGATCAATGATTCACCAACCCTTAGAGGGCCGCGGTCCTTTCTGACGGGCATTTCTATGGATATATCACGCCATTTTTCCCGAAGGCGTTCATGGTAATTCTTCAAGCGAATGGCCCGAGCCGCGCCGTCCCGGATCAGGTCATAATACTGTTCCATAGCGGGCGTATAATAATATTGATTATAATTAATGACCATTTTTTGCGCGCAGAACAACTCTAACGCCATCCGAATGGAGGCCTTCATCATGCTCAGCCAACGTGAAGGAATTCCTCCGTTTGTTTTATTGTAAAAGGAGGGGAGCACTTCATTTTCCAAAACATTATACAGGGCCTGGCTTTCCACGGTGTCCTGATAATATTGATCGGTGAAGTCTTCTCCGGTACCGATGGCCCAGCCGGTTTCCGTGGAATATCCTTCACACCACCACCCGTCAAGGATGCTGACATTAAGAACGCCGTTTGCCGCGGCCTTCATTCCCGAAGTGCCGCATGCCTCCATGGGACGTCTAGGTGTGTTCAGCCATACGTCGGCGCCCTGAACAAGATGCCGTGCGATGTTGATATCATAATCTTCCAGAAAGATGATTTTATGACGGTAGGCCGGATTTCGGGCGAGATGAACGATTTGCTGGATAAGCTTTTTACCTTCGTTGTCCATGGGATGAGCCTTTCCGGCAAAGATAAACTGAACAGGATACTGTTCGGATTTTAAAATAGCTTCAAATCTGTTCAGATCATTGAACAGTAAATTTGAACGCTTGTAAGCGGTGAATCTTCTGGCGAAGGCGATGGTCAGGATGTCATCCTCCAAAACAGATTCCGCCTCCTTCATAACGGATTTGGGCGCGTTGCGCCGTCCATATTGCCTGACCATCCTTTTTCGACAGGAACGTATCAGTCGGGTTCTGCTCATTTCATGGGACCGCCATAATTCTTCATCATAGATATCTTCGATGCGTTTACTCATATCCGTGTTCCAGGGCTTCAGGGACCAATCCCGACCGAGATAGCGCTCAAAAAGACGGAAATTTTCAATGGAAATCCAAGACGGAATGTGCGCGCCGTTCGTAATGTGATAGATTGGAATTTCTTCTTCGGGGATACCGGGCCAGACAAAGGACCACATACGCCGGGCTACGGAGCCGTGAAGACGGCTGACGCCGTTGTGATATTGGCTCAGTTGCAATCCCAGGACAAACATGGAAAAAGAATTTTCTTTCTTGTCATGGCTCATTTGACCCCACTTTAAAAGATTGTCGGCGGATAATCCGAGGTCTTTCTCAAAAGAAACAAGATAGGGTTTGACCTGATCAAACGGAAATTCATCGTACGCGGCCATCACCGGTGTGTGGGTGGTGAAGATGGTGGTTCGCGCGTTTATTTCCATCGCCGTCTGTAAATCCACAGCGTACCGGGAGCGGATTTGGGCCAGCCGTTCTATATTGGTAAACGAACAATGGCCTTCGTTGAGATGGCAAACGATGGGATTGATTCCCATCGCATTTAACGCGCGCATGCCACCGATGCCTAAAATCACCTCCTGGGCCAGGCGCACTTTACTGTCGGAATGGTACAGACGTGAATTAATTTCACGGATAGCCGGGGGATTTTCTTTGATGTTTGTGTCCAGCAGATATAACGGAATCCTGCCCACCATGATTTTCCAGACCATAAGCTGAATCGCACCTTCAGGTCCCGTTACCGCAATACGTAAATCATTTCCGGACGAGTCCTTGACGCTTTCGACCGGGAGTTTATAGAGGTCTGTTTTCGGGTATTCCTCCTGCTGCCATCCGTCATTATTTAAAAATTGATAGAAATAACCGTTGGTATATAACAACCCGACACCGACCAGGGGCAGTCCCAGATCGGATGCAGCTTTTAGATGATCTCCGGCAAGAATTCCAAGGCCGCCGGCGGATAACTGAAGACTTTCATGAATGCCGAACTCCATGGAGAAATACGCTATGACTTCCTTTCCCTTGTTTGGCCCCTGAACTTTTTTCCCCAATGGCTCTATAACCTGTCTGATAAACTTTGCCCGAACTTCTTCCATATGGTTCAGGAAGCTGCCATCCGTTGCCAGTTCGTCCAGTTTTTTTTGTTCAACCAGAGCAGAGAAAACAATGGGGTTTCGTCCTGATTCCTCCCACAATCTGGGATTAATGCGTCGAAAGAGCTCAATGGCCTCCAGGTTCCAGCACCACCAGAGATTATTGGCCAGGACTTCTAAGAATTTCAGTGGCTCAGGTATATAGGGAAAGACCTGGAAAGTTTGCAGATAACTCATTTATGTCACCCTTAAATATTGTTTAAACAACTATGACGGAATTTTCGCAGTTGCCATATTCGCTTCTTACATATTTATCGGCTTCCCAGTCGTTTTCCCAAATATTTTCATCGATCAGATATCGAAATTGATATTCTTTGTTGGATTCGAGCTGCAACTCCAGGGTAAATACGCCGCTTTTCAGTTTTTTCATGGGGTTGTCGTTTATGTTCCAGTTATTAAAATCACCGACGACTGTGATTGATTTCGCCCCCAGGGAAGCTTCTTTGGGGACCCTGAATGTGACTCTGCAGCGGCTGCCATTTTGTGTATATTTTTTTTTCGTGCTCATCTCGCCCTCCTGAAATATGGATACGATCCGGAGTCCTTTTCCAATTTATAATTCGGGAAAAAGCCACTTCAAGACTGCCGGCGGTTAATGAGATCCGTCAGTCACATAAACATATTCTGTTTTAGATAACATTTATAACCGGTGGATGTATCTGCTTTGAGCAATGGTTTTAGATTATCAGCAAAAACAAAGGGATGAGTAATCTTTCAAATGGAAATGAACCGCAACTTGAAACGGAGATTTTACACAGTCTTCCCATCAGTGCTGCTCCGTCCAAGAATTTATCTTTATTACGAAGGTAATATTACCATCATCTTTCTACCTGTCAAGCCATAACCTGTAAATTTAAAAAATCCAAATGTTGCCTGAACTTCGGAAAAGCGGTGTATTGAAAAAAAGGTTTTAGACCGTCTGCCCGTTGCCTCTTTTCAAGAAATCCCATACCCGCAACCATTCGCTTAGTCCCCAGGCCTGTGCGTCACATCCTTTCTGAGTGTGGGGATAATCGCCATCGAGAATTTCGGGGAAATGGCCCATGCATCCCTCCCGGATGAGTTCAAGACTGCTTAAGAGGAGAGAGGACGCTGTGGCAATTCCTTTTTCACCATAGACCTTTGCGTAGGCTTCGCAATAGGCGGGAAACAGCCAGGTCCATGCCGATCCATTATGGTAGGCCGGTTTCCTGCCGGTATCTTCATCGCCGGCATAAACGCCCCTGTATGGATAATGGGGGTTATTGATTGCCGTCCGGTTGTGGATGATTTCAAGCGGATAGATGGTCGGCGCGTCCGTCAGACTTCTGATGGCGCCGGGTACCAGAAGGGACTGACAGGCGTCGAGAACGGCCTTGCCGACGGCCGTATCCGGCACCGCACCCAGTGTAATGGCCAGCAGTTGGTTTGGCCGCAAGGCGTCGTCGGGAAGGCCGTTTTTTGCCGGATCCTTGTCGGAAGCGTGGAGACAATCGGCCAGATATTCATTCTTTAACAGAAACAAATCGATAATGGATTGCGCAACGGTCTTTGCCAATGTTTCCCAGTCGTGCCCGCCGTTTTTTTCGACCGTCGATAAAAAATCAAGCGCCGCATACCACAGGGCCTGAATTTCTATACAATATCCCCGGCGGGGTGTGCACGCAGGATGATTGGTGTCCATCCAGGTAAAACAGGCCGGGCTGTAAATTAATCCGGAGGCTCCGTCCATACGGATATGGTTGGCTGTTCCTGAAATATATGAATGACCTATGGAAAGCAGTATATCTTTGATGGTCCTGTTAGAGCATCTTTCAGAGAGAAATATCGGGGAATTTTCCCTTTTAATGAGATCAGA
>JAJFTS010000028.1 GCA_021372815.1 Deltaproteobacteria bacterium
CGTTGTATTTCAGTTGAACCATTGTCTCGCCCTGCGCGTCCGATCCGCCGGTGATGGCATTGACCGCATATTTTATCAACGGATAATTGGTTTTGGTGATGTTGCGGATGGCGGCAAATGTTGCATCCACCGGCCCGTTGCCGAAACCTGCGTCGCGAACGACTTCTTTTCCCACCTGCATTTCCATGGTTGCCGTGGGAATGGCCACATTTCCACTGACCACGTTCAGATAAAGCAGGGTGTATTTATCCTCTCCCCGGTAAATTTCTTCCGAAAGAATTACTTCCAGGTCTTCATCATAAATATCCTTCTTGACGTCAGCAAGTTCCTTGACCCTTGCCGCGACCTTGTTGATCTGTTCTTCATTAAGCGCGTAACCCATTTTCTTCAGATGATGCGAAATGGCGTTGCGGCCGGAATGCTTGCCCAGAACGATATGAGTGTCGCTGATGCCCACGGATTGCGGCGTCATGATCTCGTAAGTGATTTTCTCTTTGATCAATCCGTCCTGATGGATGCCGGATTCGTGGGCGAAAGCGTTCGCTCCTACAATGGCCTTGTTGGGCTGAACCGATATGCCGGTAATCTGCGTCAGCAGTCGCGATGTTTTGTAAATCTGATCGGTGTTGATCTTCGTGTAAAGGCCGTAAAGATCTTTGCGCGTTTGCAGGGCCATGACAAATTCTTCCATGGCCGTGTTGCCGGCTCTTTCGCCGATGCCGTTGATCGTGCATTCCACCTGGCGGGCGCCGTTTCTGATTGCGGCCAGTGAATTGGCGACGGCCAAGCCTAAATCATTATGACAGTGCGTGGATATAATGGTATCGCCCATGTTCTTGACGCTCGCGAACAGATAGGCGATCAGACTGCCGAATTCTTCGGGAATCGTATAGCCGACCGTGTCGGGAATGTTGACGGTGCACGCTCCCGCGTCAATAACGGCGGAAACCATTTCCACCAGATAATCTTTATCCGATCTTGTGGCGTCCATGGGCGAGAACTCAACATTTTCCGTGTAAGAGCGCGCCAGTTTGACGGCGGCGACGGCTTCTTTGAGCACCTGCTCGCGGGTCTTTTTCAGTTGATACTTCAGATGAATGTCTGAAGAAGAAATAAATGTATGAATGCGCGGATTGGCGGCGCCTTTAATCGCCTGCCAGGCACGGTCGATGTCTGTCTTGTTGGCCCGGGCCAGACCCGCCACCTGAGATTTTTTGATCTCTCGGGCAATCTGCCGTACCGCGTCGAAATCCCCTTCGGAAGCTATTGGAAATCCCGCCTCGATGATATCGACCCCCAGCCTTTCCAGCTGCCGGGCGAGTATTAATTTTTCCTCTGTGTTCATGCTGTAGCCCGGTGATTGTTCGCCGTCTCTTAATGTTGTATCGAAAATATAAACACGATTTTTATCTTTCTTCATGATGAAATATCTCCTCACAATAAAAAAGGCCGTGGGTTATTCACCCACGGCCTTTTAGGTAATCAGTTTTTTATAGTTCTAGTGACGACCTAAAAACGATGGGCGTATGGCCTTTAGTAACAGGCGCAACAACGCGAGTCCCAGAATCAGGGCCAGAATATTGATTGCTAAATTCTGTTTTCTCGTTATTTCCGACATCGTTTTAAAAGTCTTTACTTAAAATTTTTTTATATCCTAATGTAAAAAATAAATATTGTCAAAATATTTTTTCAAAAACTAATTTGAACTTGAAGAATAAAATTTGCTAAGCTATATAAGATAAAAAACAGGTCAATAAAAGTTTTATTTTTGCAGGTGAATCTAATTGTCTTTTGGATAAAATAAAGGAGATGTCTTGATGATGTTCAAAAAACTTTTATTTCTATTCGTAATCTTTTTTCTCATCTTATTCAACATAACATCTTTTGCGGGGGAAATAAATTCAAAAGTAAATGTTTTTGAAAAACCGATCATTAATATTGATTTTTCCCCGGTATTGTTTGTGGCAAGTCCTGACGGCAAGCGTGTGGCTTACGCTTCTCAGGTGGAAGGCAAGCAGTTTATCATTATCGATGGCAAAGCGGAGAAACGCTACGATGGCGTAAGCGCCAATCTTTCTTTCAGTCCGGACAGCAGACATCTTGCCTATGGAGCACAGTCGGGAAATAAACAGGTTGTCGTTGTGGATGGAAAAGAAGGGAAACAATATGATGTGATAGGTTCGTCATTAGTCTTCAGTCCTGACAGCGGGAAAATAGTTTATGCTGCCAAGACTGAAAAAAAATGTTTTGTCGTTGTTGATGGCCAGGAGGGAAAAAGCTATGAGGGTATCGGATCTTCTATTGTTTTTAGCCCGGACAGCAGGCATTTAGCCTATGGAGTACTTTCGGGAGGTAAACAGCTTGTAAGTCTGGATGGAAAAGAAGGCAAAAAATATGACGCCATCGGATCTGTCATCGCTTTCAGTCCGGACAGCAAAAATCTGGTATATTGGGCACAATCAGATAAAAAATATTTTGTAGTTATCAATGAAAAAGAAGAAAAGTCATACGATCTTATCCGGGCGGGTTTTACTTTCAGTCCGGACGGCAAACATTTGGCGTATGTAGCGCAAAAGAGCAATAAATGGTTTGTCGTTGTAGACGGAAAAGAAGGGAAGCCGTATGATAATATCGGCCCTGTTATTTTCAGCCCGGATAATAAGCGCATAGCTTATTCGGTTCAATCGGGAAGCAAAAGATTCGTGGTCATTGACGGCCAAGAGGGTAACAGCTATGACAACATCGGATCCACGTTTGTTTTCAGTCCGGACAGCAGGCGTTTTGCCTATGTAGCGCAATCGGGAAATAAAAGAGTTGTTGTCGTTGACGGTCAGGAAGGAAAATATTACGACAATATCGGATACGGCTCAATTGCTTTCAGTCCGGACGGCAGGCGTGTGTTATATGGCGCGCAATCAGGTAATAAGCGCTTTGTGGTGGCGGATGGAAAAGAAGGAAAACAATACGATGATATCATATCCACGTCGTTAGCCTTTAGTCCGGACAATAGATTTTTTGCCTATGTTGCCATGTCGGAAAATAAGCAAATTGTGATTGTTAATGAAAAGGAAGTGGACAGGTATAATGGTATTATTGCTGTAGGAAAGGAAAGATTTGTTTTTGACTCATTTGACAGCTTCCGTTGTCTTGCTTTAAAAGATAAGAAAATTTATCTTGTTGAATTTAAGTTAAAGTAACCGTATATTTACAAGCAAAGCAGTATTGGAAATTAAAGTAAAAAAATTTTACATGTCGGGTATCGGAGAGTTTTTTAAAAACACACATAAAGATAAGTTTTTTCTATTCAAGCTTTTTGTAGTATTTCAGCTTATCTATATAAATTTTAAAAAATTTACTTGACAAAAACAGTCATAAAAATTAGATTGCACAATTCGCTTAGGGGTGAAGGTGTGTTTTTTTTGCATCCCTGTGCTTAAGTTGTTGATATTAAAAGTGTTTATGGTGGGATTGGCTGGCGTAGCTCAATCGGTAGAGCAGCTGATTTGTAATCAGCAGGTTGCGGGTTCGAGTCCCATCGCCAGCTCCAGTTTGGCTATATATATACTGGAGGGGTTCCCGAGCGGCCAAAGGGAGCAGACTGTAAATCTGCCGGCGGAGCCTACGGAGGTTCGAATCCTCCCCCCTCCACCAGGTTTTTTGAAATTGAAATAGGCGGGAGTAGCTCAGTGGCTAGAGCGTCAGCCTTCCAAGCTGAGGGTCGCGGGTTCGAATCCCGTTTCCCGCTCCAGATGTTTTATAGGATTAGGGGGCAAAATTCTAATGAAGATTGTGCCCACGTAGCTCAGTCGGTAGAGCACATCCTTGGTAAGGATGAGGTCACCAGTTCAATCCTGGTCGTGGGCTCCAGTTAAGGAGAATTATGAGAAATAACATCATTTTAGCTTGTACAGAATGCAAGCAGAGAAATTATACGACAACGAAAAATAAACGGACCATGCAAAACCGTCTGGAAATGAAAAAATACTGCAAATTTTGCAGGGGACATAAACTGCATAGGGAAACCAAATAGTTTGTAGATGGTATAGGCCAGTAGCTCTAATGGATAGAGCGCCGGACTCCAAATCCGGATGCTGGGGGTTCAAGTCCCTCCTGGCCTGCCATTTTTTCCGTTATTTAAGGATTTGAGAGCATGGATGAAATAAAAGAAAAAGCTAAAGTAATAATACAAAAAGTTACTCAGTTTCTCAAAGAAGCCAAGATGGAATTGAAAAAGGTTACCTGGCCGACGCCCAAACAAACCATGGCTTCTACGGCAGTTGTGATCGTTTTGGTTTTTATTGTTTCTTTTATTCTGGGCATCATTGATTTTGCCCTCGCTAAAGCAGTTAAACTAATATTAGGTTAAAAAAATGGCTTTTAAATGGTATGTCGTTCATACTTATTCCGGATATGAGAGTAAGGTAAAAATAAGTCTCGAGGAGAGAATTAAAATAACCGGTACTCAGGCTTATTTTTCGGATATTCTTATCCCTGAAGAAGATGTGGTGGAATTGATTTCGGGAGAAAAGAAAAATTCCAAGCGCAAATTTTTCCCGGGCTATATTCTTGTCCGGATGGAAATGAATGATGAAGCCTGGCACGTTGTCAAAGATACTCCCAAAGTTACCGGTTTTATCGGCAGCAAAGATAAGCCTTCGCCCATACCCGATAAAGATGTCGAAAATTTAAAATTCAGAATTGATGAAGGGACTTTGAAGCCCAAGCCCAAATTCAAATTTGATGTCGGTGATCATGTGAAAATCATTGACGGTCCCTTTACTAATTTTGACGGCATTATCGATGAATTAAAACCGGAAAAAAGCAAATTACGGGTCATTGTGAGCATTTTTGGCCGACCGACACCTGTGGAATTGGATTTCATTCAGGTAACGCAGGGGTAATGTTTTTATCGGCTGAATAGATAATATTTAAAAATTTAGATCAGGGTGATTCAACATGGCAAAGAAAATTATCGCGAACATTAAATTACAAATAAAGGCGGGAAAAGCGACTCCTTCGCCCCCTATCGGTCCGGCATTAGGTCAGCACGGCGTGAATATTATGGAATTCTGCAAAGCCTATAACGCCATGACGCAGAATCAGGAAGGGATGATTATCCCGGTGGTGATTACGGTTTATGCCGACAGATCTTTTACCTTCATAACGAAAACGCCCCCTGTGTCTGTGCTACTGAAGCAAGCGGCTAAAATTGCCAAGGGTTCAAGCGATCCGAAGAGAGAAAAGGTCGGAACAGTGACCGCGGCTCAGGTAAAAGAAATTGCCGAGTTAAAGTTCAAAGATTTAAACGCCGTGGATATCGAAGGCGCAATAAATATTATTGCCGGTACGGCAAGGTCTATGGGAATTGAAATTACAGGGTAATTAAGAGGTTTATCATGTTAAGAAGAGGCAAACGTATATTGGCGGCGAAAGCCAAAGTTGAACCGGGGAAACGATATTCCCTCAAGGAAGCAGCGGAAATTGTTGTATCGACGGCTGGAACAAAATTCGATGAAACCGTGGATGCGGCTATCCGGTTGGGTGTTAATCCGGCTCATGCCGATCAGATGGTGCGGGGAAGCGTTGTTCTGCCGCATGGTTTGGGAAAAACGGTACGGGTTTTGGTATTTGCCAAAGGTGATAAGGAAAAAGAAGCTCTGGAAGCCGGGGCGGATTTGGTAGGTAATGATGATGTTATCGAAAAAATCAAAGGCGGCTGGATGGAGTTTGATCGTGTTATCGCCACACCGGATATGATGGGGTCAGTCGGAAAAATCGGTAAGATTTTGGGTCCCCGCGGGTTAATGCCCAATCCCAAGGTGGGAACAGTCACTTTTGAAGTGGCCAATGCCGTGAAGGAATTGAAGGCGGGTAAAGTTGAATTTCGTGTGGAGAAAGCAGGAATTGTTCACTCACCGGTCGGAAAAGTATCCTTCGGCTCTGAAAAATTAAAAGAAAACGTCAGCGCTTTGCTGGAAACGATTATTAAGTTAAAACCGGCATCGAGCAAAGGCACGTATATTAAAAGCATTTCCATTTCCAGCACGATGGGGGTTGGGGTGAGAATTGACCCTCTCGATATCAAAGCTGTTTAATATGGAGAGCTTTTGTAATTAAGTAGCAATAAGGTCGAAGACAGCAGGTACAGAAGTTTAAACGTAGCGCGGCCTGCCGAGACTCGTAAAATAAAATAGTTACTTTATTTTTAGTAAAGGTAGACAATTTTTATAAAACGGGAATCGGGATAGAGGC
>JAJFTS010000030.1 GCA_021372815.1 Deltaproteobacteria bacterium
TGGCCACGAAATCTTTCAAACCGTCCAGGTCTTTGCGGGAGAGAGCGGAGGCCTGTTCGGCTTTAATCGCTTTGATGACACCGCCGGAAGCGGCAACTTCCGCGAAAAGTTTGAACCCTGAATCTTTAACAATGGCGGTAATATCCACAATTTCCATGCCGAAACGCACGTCGGGATTGTCTTTGCCGTAGCGGCTGATTGCTTCGGCGTACGTTAGTCTGGGCAGGGGAAGCGTCAGATCTTTGTTCAAACAGGCTTTAAAGATGGCCTTCATCAGACCTTCCATCATATTCATAATATCTTCTTCGGTGATGAAAGACATTTCCACATCAATTTGCGTAAATTCCGGCTGACGGTCGGCGCGCAAATCTTCATCGCGGAAACACTTGACGATCTGATAATAACGGTCGAAACCGGAAACCATCAGAAGCTGCTTGAATATCTGCGGCGATTGCGGCAGAGCGTAAAACGTACCTTTGTTGATACGGCTGGGAACAAGATAATCGCGCGCGCCCTCCGGCGTGCTTTTGCCCAGAAAGGGCGTTTCCACTTCAATAAAACCGTTTTCCTCAAAATAGCGGCGGGTTGCAGCGGCCAGTTTACTGCGTAAAAACAGATTTTTCTGAATTGCCGGACGGCGCAAATCAAGATAGCGGTATTTAAGACGGACATTTTCTGAAATTTCTTCATCGTCAAAAGAAAAGGGCGGAGTTTTCGATTCGTTCATAATTTCCAGATCGGACACGATGACTTCTATTTCGCCGGTTTTCAGCGCCGGATTATCCATACCTTCGGGTCTTTTGCGGACTTTGCCTTTAACGGCCAGAACAAATTCGGAGCGAATCTTATGCGCTTCAGAATGAACATTTTCCCCCGCTTCCGGATTGAAAACCACCTGTACAATTCCTTCGCGGTCGCGTAAATCCACAAAAATAACGCCGCCGTGATCGCGCCGGCGATGCGCCCAGCCCATCAGGATGACTTCCTGACCGGCATGAGAAACATCCAGACTTCCGCAGTAGTGAGTTCTTTTGTCTTTTGTTAAAAAATCAGCCAAAACCTTTTACCTCTCTTTAATAATTTTTATTATTGATTCCAGCAAGCCATCCAGAGGAACTGTCTGCTGGTTTTTGGTTTGCATATTTCTCAATAGAACCTGTTTTTCTTCGATTTCCTTATCACCGAAAATAAGAGCAAAGGAACTGTTTAGTTTATCCGCTCTCTTCATCTGGGCCTTCAGGCTCTTGTCCGCATAATCCATTTCCGCCGATATTCCGGCAACTCTGAGCCGGTTGGTGAGGCCGAAGGCGATTTTCTGGGCTTTTGCGCCGAGAGCGGCGATAAATAAATCGGTTTTGAAATTATTGTTTTCATCTTCCGGGAGACATGCGACAAGACGTTCAAAACCGACGGCAAACCCTATGCCGGGAACTTCGGGACCTCCCAAAAAACTGACAAGACCGTTGTATCTTCCTCCACCGGCTACGGCATTTTGAGCGCCCAGCGCGTTCGTTTTTACCTCAAATGCTGTTTTGGTATAATAATCCAGACCGCGAACCATACGGGCGTTAATGACAAAAGGCATTTCCAAATCATTAAGAAATGATTTGACCTGCCCAAAATGGTCTTTGCAGTTGTCGCATAAGAAATCAAGGATAACCGGCGCCTGGGCAATTGTAGCAGCGCATGTTTCCACCTTGCAGTCGAATACCCGCAAAGGATTGGTATGGATGCGTCGCTGGCAGTCGGGACACAGGTTTTTTTCGCTTCCCTTTAAAAAATCAACGATGGCTTTCGAAAACAACGGTCGACAGGAATTGCAGCCCAAAGAGTTAATCTCCAACTGCAAAGAGTTCAAGCCGGCGCTGATCAGGAAATGCATCAGCATGAAAATGACTTCCGCATCGGATTGGGGCTTGTCGTCGCCGAACAGTTCGACGTCAATTTGATTGAACTGACGAAAACGGCCTTTTTGCGGCCTTTCGCGGCGGAACATCGGACCGATGGTAAAGAGTTTGGTTATCTGTTCGGCGGCAGACATGTTGTGTTCGATGTAGGCCCGGATAACCGAAGCGGTGGCTTCCGGCCGCAAGGTTATATTTTCATTGTCCCTGTCGGCGAAGGTATACATTTCTTTTTCGACTATATCCGTTGTTTCGCCGATGCTTCGCTTGAACAGTTCCGTTTTTTCGATGATGGGAACGCGGATTTCCTTAAAACCGAAGGAAGTGAAAACTTGGCGGGCAATGGATTCTACTTCCCGAAACACGGATGCATCCCGGGGTAGAATATCTTTAAATCCTCGAATTGCTGTAATTTTTTCCATAGTTTATAACCCAAAATATGACCGACAGTTTCTAACATATTCATTTGTTCTTGGCAATGGGAAAATAGGTTAAAATAGAGCGGATATTATGCAATATTTAAGGGATTACGGCAAATTCCCCGGATGAATTGCTTTCACATGTGTGGAATACAATATTTTGCGTAATTTTCTTAACTTAAAACAAAATTCTTGTTCCGGAATAATGAAATACAGGCATCGACGACATCTGCGTCGTAAAGAATGTCTCTGTTATTGCTGATTTCTTCAAGAGCGAAATTAAGCCCCAGGGTCGGTCTGTAGGGACGGTGAGACGAAATGGCCTCGACGACATCGGCGACGGCCAGGATACGCGATTCCAAAAGAATATCCTCACCTTTAAGATTTTGAGGATAACCTGATCCGTTCATCCGTTCATGATGCTGCCGGATAACGGTAGCCACAGGCCAGGGGAAATTGATATCTTTCAGGATATTGTACCCTGATTGAGGGTGTGTTTTAATGAGTTCAAATTCCAGTTTGGTAAGTTTCGTGGGTTTGGTCAGAATTTCCGACGGAATAGAAAGCTTTCCGATATCATGTATTATCGCGGCTGTGCCGATAAAATCACTTTCGTCGTGGTTTAATCCCATTTCCGCGGCAATGGCTTTGGCAAGAATCGATACCCGTCGTTGGTGGCCGGTGGTATACGGATCACGGCTCTCCACTATCATGGCGATGGAATTAACCGTGGCATCCAATGTTTCTTTTATCTGTTTGAAACTTTGAGAGCGTTCTTCATCCAATTGTTTGCGCTCTGTTATATCTTTCAAAAAATTCAGATTGGCCTTTTTCTTCTCCCATTCGATGACCGTGGTGTTAAGTTCGGCCCATTTTACGGTTCCATCCTGGCAGATAATTCTAAAAGAATAATCGGAGGGAACTTCTTCTCCGTCTATTCTTTTATTATGATAGTTAACGACCATAGCGACATCATCGGGATGAATGAGTTTTGTAAAATCTACCGATGTTAAGGCTTCCATAGAATAACCGGTATTTTTTACGGCGGCACTATTGGCAAAAACAATTTTCATGCCCCTGGTTATGAGAATGGATTCGTGGGCGTTTTCCACCACGACACGATAACGCTCCTCGCTGTCCCGCAGATTTATTTCGGCTTGCTTGCGTTTTGTAATGTCATGGTAAAGCACTTGAAATTGTGTTTCTCCGTTCCACAGCACTTGTTTGCGGAATACATCCAGATTGCGGATTATTCCATCTTTGCGAATGATGCTGATTTCGTAATTTGATGGAACGTATTCTCCACGTTTTCTCTTTTCTTTTCTCGTTTCATATTCGCCTAAGGTTCCTGCCGAATATCTCTTTTCATGGGGAACCGAATTGAATTCTTCAAGATTTTCATAGCCGTAAATGTTTAAAATTTCACGGTTGGCGTAAATTGTTTCACCGTGGTTATTTACAATACGCACTCCCATGGGAGAATCATCGAGAGAATGACGGAAATTTTCCTCACTTCTTTTCAGCATTATCTCCGTCTGTTTCTTTTCTTTCCGGATTTTTGCCTCGCGAATTTCTCTTTGTATAGCAACCACAAGCTTGGTTAGTTTGTCTTTCATGACGTAATCATGTGCGCCGGATTTCATTGCGGCGACGGCCGTGTCTTCTCCGATGGCGCCGGAAACAATAATGAACGGTATGTCCGGATTCATTTCCTGGGCAAGCGTCAGGGCGGCGGGAGCGCTGAAAACGGGCATTTTATAATCGCAAAGAATTACATCCCACTCCTTTCTCTGCAAAGTGTCCTTCATCGCGGAATAAGTGTCGACCCGCTCCCACTCGGGGTTATAACCGCCGCCGCGCAATCTGCGTATAATCAGATTGGCGTCGTCATCGGAATCATCCACAATAAGAACGCGCAGTAAATCAGTCATACCTTTCTCTCCTTTAATTCAAAGAATAGGGACCTCATTTACAGTCAGACAATAAGCTCCAAACTGTTTTTCTGTGTTCTTCAGTTGGTTGAAATCCTCAATGTCCTCTTTTGTTTATAATTCATGAAGCGTGAAGTAAAAAGTCGCTCCATGATCGGGTATGCCTTCCGCCCAGACCGTGCCTCCGTGGCGGTGAATAACGCGCCGCACGTTAGCCAGTCCGATTCCGGTGCCGGGAAATTCAACTTCAGTATGCAGACGCTGGAAAGGTGCAAAAAGTTTTTCCGCATAGGCCATGTCGAAACCGGCTCCGTTGTCGCGTACGAAATAAATATTTCTTCCGTCTTTTTTTTCAACTCCGAACTCGATGACGGCGTCCTTCTTTTTTTCTGTGAATTTCCACGCGTTCCCCAGAAGATTTTCAAAAGCGATGCGGATTAATCTTGAATCGGCATCGTCTTTCAGATTATCGGCGATGGTAACCCGGACGTGACGCCGGGGGTGGGTGCTCTGCAGCTCGTTTATTATAGACCGGGCAATATTGGACATGTTAATTGTTCCGATGTTCATCTCCATGCGGGTGATTCTGGAAAGTTTCAGCAGATCTTCTATCAGCAAAGTCATCCGTCCGGCAGCCGTCATGATTCTTTTCAAATAATCTTTTCCCTGGGTGTTAAGGGTGTCTCCGCAATCTTCAAGAAGAGCGTGACAGAATCCGTCGATTGTTCTCAGGGGGGCGCGCAGATCATGAGAGGCTGAATAAGAAAAAGATTCGAGCTCCATGTTGGACGCCTCCAGTTTTGTTGTGCGTTCGCGCACCAGTTCTTCCAGGTGTTCATGGTATTTTTTCAGTTCTTCTTCCGCTTTATTGCGCTCGGTGATATCCTTAATCGTTCCCATGAAGCCTATTGCATTGCCTTTATCATCGCGCCGAACTGTTGCAGTAATAAGTGCGTGCATTATTGAACCGTCTTTTCTGAGTAAATCGATCGGGTAATCCTTGCTATAACCGCGCTCAAGAATGGTATTGATGTGTTTTGTGCGTTCTTCAGGTTTTATGTAGAGATCCGGAATTTTTATCTGTAAAAGTTCTTCTTTGCTCGAATAGCCGAATAATTCAACGGCTGAATCGTTCATGTCAACCCAATCACCGTCTAGGGAAGTGATAAAAACGCAATCACGAGATGTTTTGAAGAATGTCCGGTATTTATCTTCACTTTTTTGAAGTGCTTCTTCAGCTTTTTTGCGTTCAGTGATATCAATCATCATTACAAAATCAGCCGGGGAGCCTTCGAATGATATTGTTTTGGAAAATGATTCCACCCACTTTATTTCTCCGGATTTTGTAATGATTTTCCATGAGTAATTAACGACAATGTCCGGGTATCCGGTTTGTTTTCTCCTTACCTGTTCCATTACGGTAGGCAAATCATCCGGATGCAGGACAACACTGTACTCGTCTTTTTCCCAATTGAGCATTTCTTCTATGGAATAACCGATAATTTTTGATGTTGCGTAATTAGCGTACTTGATGCATCCTTCCTGAATAATGAACATCCCCATGATTGATTGATCAGCCAGCAACTTGTATTTCTCTTCGCTTTCACGTAAAGCCTGTTCAGCCCGCTTGCGTTCGGTAATGTCTCTGAACATTCCGATGAGACAGTCTTTCCCGTTCAACGTAATAGATGAGGCGCTGATATCGGCAAAAAACACGGTTTTATCTTTCTTCAATACGGGAATATCGCGGGAAACCGTTATCTCATTATCGGAGAGTCTTTCAAATTGTTCAGCAACATAAGGCAGGGATTCCGGCCGATGAATATCGGCTACGCCCAGTTTCATGATTTCTTCCTGAGAGTAGCCCAGCATCTCGCACATTGTTTTGTTGGCAAGTAAAAATTTTCTGTCTTTTTTACACACCAGAATAATTCCGTCCGAGGCGAAATCGAATATTGTCCTGAACTTCAATTCGGCTTGTTTCAGCGATTCTTCCGTCTGCTTGCGTTCGGTGATGTCGTGTACGATGGAATGAAGAACATCTTTCCCGTTCATTTCGATCTTGCTGCTGAATACCTCCACGTCTCTCACCGAACCATCCGCGCGGCAATGCTGGAATTCGAAGTGAAATCTCTTTTGCATAAGAGTTTTTTTCATTTCTTCCTTTATTAACTCCGGCGGAAGAGTGTTGATTTGCCAAATCTTCATTCGCTTCATTTCATCGCGTGTCCAGCCGTAATACTGAGCCGCCGCGAGATTGGCGTCCAGGATCATTCCGGTGTCGGGATCTATAATCAATTTAATTGCCACATGATCTTCAAATAATTTTCTGTAGCTTTCCTGGCTTTTTATGAGCTTTTCTTCCGCCTGCTTGCGCTCGGTGATATCTTCCATGTGTACCATGATAAGATCAGGAGAAATGAACACGAACGTGATTACGACAATTTTGCCGGGTTTAAAATGCTCAGATATGGTTTCTATGGTAACAATTTGTTTTTCGTCAAAACATTTCCAAAAGTTCTGCAATATCTCCGGCCGGTTTTTATACATTTCGGAAGCCCGTCTTCCCAAAAAAGCTTTGCTTTGTCCGTTTGTAAAGTTCTTGGCGCTGTTATTGAAGTCTGTCAGGATAAAGTCCTTGCCTTGTTTCTGCCAGGTAAATGTCGGTATGGGATTGCCGTTATACTGAGCTCTCAGACGGTTTTCGCTTTTTCTCAGTGACTCTTCAGCCCGCCTGCGTTCGGTGATGTCGCGGACATTCATGACAAAGCCGGCGATGTCCGGATTATCCAAAAGATTTTTTCCCAGACCGTCCAGATATACTTCTGAGCCGTTTTTATGCATTACGCGGAATGCATTGGGAATGGGTGCGGTCTCTGTCGTCAGAATCGCCCTGGTGTAATCGTCGATGGCGCGCTGAAGGTCATCCGGATGAATAAAAGAGAATGCGCTCTTGCCGATGAGTTCTTCCGGTTTGTATCCGGTAAAACGTTCAACAGAACGACTGCAATATTTTATATCACCTTTTCTATCGACAATAATCAGAATATCAGAAGAGTTCTCTGTAACCGCCTTGAAGTACTTTTCGCTTTTTTTCAGAGCTTCTTCCATTTGTTTGCGCTGAGTGAAGTCGTTGATAATCACCATAAATCCTATAGGTTTGCCTATCGAATTTTTGCGCAGAGAAATCGAACCTTCGACATATATCGGGCAGCCGTTTTTTTTTGTAACATAATAGCCGAAGTGATTGAGAGGCTTTCCCGTTTTGTTAACTTTTTTATATGCCTGAAAAACTTTTTTAGCATTTTCTTCGTCCATATAAAAACGATTATTCTTTTGCATTAATTCTCTTCGGGAGTATCCCAGTGTCCGGCATACTGAGTCATTGAAAAAAGTTAAGTTGCCGGCAAGATCGGTTTCAAAATATCCGTCCGTGATATTTTCAATCATGCTCCGGTATCTTAACGCATCTTCTCGGTTGAGGGATTTAACCGTAAGTTTTCTTCCGGATGCCATTTTTTTCAATACAGGAAGAACGGTGCCTTTTTTTATGATTTTTTTAACAGGTAAGGATTTTCGGGAAGCCGGTTTTTTGTTTTTTACGGTTTTAGCAGTATTTCCGTTTTTCATAGATGCAATTTTCCTTATAGTTTGTCAGCGAAGTATAGAGTTGATTTTCGTATGATTGCCGGTGACAACAGAATGACAACTGAACAGCTCCATGACAAGCCTCCAGCATGATAATCAGATTCGACGAAAAGTTTACGATAACTATCTTGATTTATTTGAATTTAATTATAATCTCAAAAAACATAATGTCAATGGATTTGTTTCTCATTACAAGAAATCTATTTGTTTTTGATAAAAGTATCCACGCATAAATTATGTCCATCTGTCTTAAAAGCCGTCGCTCCATTGATATCGGTGCGTAAAATCTTTGCGCCGGCTTTTTCGTATCTTTGCAGGACTGAAGGATGGGGGTGTTTGAATACATTTGATCTTCCCGCGCTGACTACGGCGTAACGGCAGGCGACGGCTTTTATGAACTCGGCGCTGCTGGAATGACTTGATCCATGATGGGGAACAACCAGAACATCGCTTTTCAAATCTGCTCCGGATTTAACAAGCCGATTTTCAATGTCAGACGAAATATCACCGGGGATAAGGAAACTTATTTTTCCGAAAGTTATTTTTAAAACAAGGGAAGAATCGTTTGTTTCTTCATGGGAAAGGTTGTTGAAGTCTTTAGCAGAATATTCGGGCGGCCATAAAACTTTAATTCTGACGCCGTTAAACGTTTCTTCCGGAGATTTGCCCGATGCCCGATAAATATTAATTCTATTTGATTTGACGGCTTTTTCCCATTGCGGGAAGGTGTTTAAGTCCATCGGTAAGTCTGATTTCCAGACCTGCCGGACATTGAAATCATTAAGAATGTAAATCAGTCCCCGTAAATGATCGGGATGAGGATGACTGAGAACCGCTGTATCAATCCGGCTGAGTCTTTTATACCATAAAAAAGGAGCAACTATGGCTCTGCCGGTATCAAAGGATGACTCCGGAAAACCGCCGCCGTCAATAATCATGTTTTTTCCACCCGGAAATTCCACCAGGGTTGAATTTCCCTGTCCCACGTCAATAACAGTAACTTTTAATTCAGCCGATAATTTGTCTCTTAACGTCAGGTAAGTCACATCTGCTGCAAAAAATAAAACTGCAATCAGTAGTGAATATTTTAATAACGGAAAACCAAATGACGAATGTTTGTTATTTGTTGCTTCTTTCTTACGTTCGTCAATCAATTCAATAATAAGAAAAATCAGCAAATAGAACAAAACTATTTCCATCAAATTGGGTTTTGTAACGGTTATGGCGGACCATGAAAGATTGGCCAGATTGTTTATCGCGCAGATGGATATTTGCGCGGAGAAAGAGGCCAGTTGCACGAAATAGCCGGCAATGGTTGCGGAGAATAAAGAAAAGAGGATGCAAAACATGGATAAAGCCAGCGACAGTGTTCCCAGGAGCGGAACGGCGATTAGATTGGCAATGATGGTCACGCAGGAAACACGGTTGAAATAGTACATGATTAATGGAAGCGTTCCAATAGTTGCCGCTGCGCATACAAGAATCATGAGATATATATAACGAATAACGCTTTGCATCAAGAGAGGAGCAGTTGTATTTTTATTAACGGTGAAATGACTGAAACGCGGCACAATATAAATAATCGATAAAACAGCCATGAAAGAAAGCTGAAAGGAAATATCAAAAAAAGCTTCCGGCGAAATAACCAGAATAATCAGACCGGCAAATGCCAGCGTATTATAAAGATCGTTTTGTTTTCCCAGGAGCAAGGCGAGCAGAAAAACAAAAGCCATGAGAGTTGCCCGCATAACGGTAATCCCCATTCCTGCGATTAAAGCGTAAGCTAAAATCATTAAAAATGACGATATGGCGGCCAGTTTTACGATATTAAACCTGAGCATCAAATATTCCGAATACTTTAAAATAAGAAAAACAAAAAAGAAGGCTGTCGCCCCGACCATTCCGACATGCAGGCCGGAAATGGAAAGAATGTGTGACGTTCCCGTTTTAGCGAAATTATCCCGGATTTCGGTTGGGATGCCGCTTTGATTTCCTATAATCATCGCTTCAATGACTTCTTTTTGCGGCGATGAGGAATTTTTATAAATAATTTTTTTTAAGTAAAGTCTGAATTCATCTAATTTCAGTTTTATGCCGCGGGCGATGTTTTTCCTCAAACAAATAATTTCCGAATCATTATTAATGAATCCGGAAACATAAATTCCCTGCATCTTCATTAGCCGCTCGTAATTAAAACCGCCCGGATTTTTAAAATTTTGTATTTTCTTCAACGTTGTGTGAAAACGAATGAAATCGCCATATCGAAAATTTAAATCGTTAGGTATGGTTAGGCGAATATTGCCCGATACCGGAGAATAAAATTCATTTTCCACCACGCGGAGGCTTCTCACAATTAAAACATTTTTATCAGGATAGGCGATAGGGCTTTCCGTGACAATACCTTCGAGAGTGACTTTGCCCCGATCAGTGTAACTCAATATATTCCGGTCATCGTCAAAAAAATAACTTTGTCTTTGGATATTGAATATACCCAGAAGAAAAACAAAACCGATGACCAGAAAAAATCCGGCGACAAGACGATTGCGCCGGATGCTGAAAAGCATTAAAAAAAGAATTAAGGCAGCCGGCGTTGAAAGCCAATAAAAGGAGAGGGGGAAATAACTCCCGACGATAATACCCGCGATTAAGGCTGTTAAAAGACAAATCAACGGCCTGGACATATTTTAATTTTGCCTTTAATCGAAATACTTTAAATTTATTAGCTAAAACTGCAGAAATATTATAATATAGAACAAATTCGTTATTTTGTAATAGGAATCTGAATGACTATAGCGCATGAAGATGTTTTAACAAAAGAAAAAAATACGCAAAGAGTATTTTTTTTAATCATATACAGAATTGCTATCATAACCATTCTTCTCGGGATTACAATTTTCATTGATGTAAAAAGGCAATTATTCAGCATCTCCTATGTAATTATTAATTATTTTTACTTCATTGTTGCCGTGATTTATTTATTTTCGGTGATCTATGCTTTTCTTTATAAGTTCAGAGTCAGTTTTATATTCAATATATCTTTGCAGATAACGGTAGATCTTCTCGCTGTCACGTCTCTGATATTCATGTTTGGCAACACACAGATTGATTATTCTCTCTTTTACACTCTGATCATAATTTATTCGGCGATATTTCTTGGGCGTAAAGGAGGGATGCTCGTTGCCTCTGTTTCCAGTATTTTTTACGGTCTTTTCCTGAATCTCGAATCTTACAAATTAATGCCGTCATGGTCGGTTATTAAATATGATTATAATAATATTAACGACGCTGACGCGCTGACCAACCTTATCGTACGGATTACCTCATTTTATGTCCTGGCTTTTCTGGCAAGTTTTATTGTCGAACAGCAGAAGAAGACCGAATCTTTATTGGAAGAAAAAGAATCGGAATTCAATCAACTGGATTTGCTTTTCCGCAGCATAGTCGAATCGGTTTATTCAGGGGTTATGACGGTTGACTTGAATAATATCATAAAGACCTTCAATAATGCTGCGGAAGAAATGACCGGATTTTCAAGAGCAAAAATTCAGGGACTTGGAGTTGGTGATATATTTCCTGAATTTTTACCGTTTCTGAATCAGGAAGTGGTTGATGAACAAATAAAAAACCGCATGGAAATCACGATCCGGGGCCGGAAGGGGGAAAAGATTAATCTGGGTTTGTCGATTTCTCCGCTCATCGGAAAATCGGAAAAACAAATCGGTAATATTTTAATTTTTCAGGATATAACCAAAATTAAACAAATGGAAAAAGATCTGGAAAAAAGCAGGAATATGGCTTTGATCGGAGAAATGGCGGCCGGTTGGGCGCACGAAATCAGGAATCCCCTGGCGGCGATAACGGGTTCGATAGAGATTTTAAAAGAGGGACTGGAACTGGAAGGAACAAACAAACGACTGATGGAAATAGTTTTACGAGGCAAGGATCAACTGGAGAATTTTGTGCGAAATTTTCTTCAACTTGCGCGTTCTGTTCCTTCTTCTCGAGAACCGGTTGACATCAATGAAATTGTGGGTGAAATTCTGGAAAATGTAAAACTCAATAAAGAATGGGATGGTAAAATTAAAATCAAAAAAGCATTTTCAAAAAACGCCGGGGTTTTTGCCAATAAAGAACAAGTGAGACAAATTATCAACAATCTGGTGTTAAATGCCGCAGAAGCAATGGAAGAGGGAGGTTTGTTGACTATCGAAACAAGACAGGTTCATGTGCCGGATAAAAGAAGATACACTGAATTAACGATATCGGATACCGGATGCGGTATCCAGGAAAATGACTTGAATAAAATATTCGAGCCTTTTTTTACCAGAAAAGAAAAGGGAACCGGGTTGGGCTTGGCTATTGTCAATCATATCGTTGAAGGATATAATGGAAAAATTCAAATAGAAAGCGAAGTGGGCAAAGGCACGACCTGCAGGGTGCTGTTGCCTGTGGAAAAAGAGGAAAATATATGACCAGACTTTTGAGTTTAAACAATGATTAAGTGAGGGAAATATGGCAAAGATTCTGGTTGTTGATGACGATCAGGGCATGAGAGAATTAATGGAAATCATGTTGCAAAAGGAAGGCTATCACGTTACAAGAACGGGCGAGCCTTTAAAAGCCATTGAATTATGCCGGAAGATTGACTTTGATCTCGTTGTCACCGATTTGAAGATGCCCAAAATCAGCGGCATCGAATTCCTCAAAACCATTAAAGATCAAAAGCCCGAGACAACTGTAATTTTAATAACAGCCTATGCTTCCGGTGAAACGGCGATAAACGCCATGAAGGAAGGAGCCTATGATTATGTGGAGAAAGGCAACAGTGTAGACGAACTCAAAAAAGTTGTTCAATCCGCGCTGCTCAAAAAAGGATTAATTAAAAGTTATTCTTCTGAAGAAATTACGGAGAAGGAAACGGCGGCAAAATATTCTTTTTGCGGCATGATCGGAAAAAACAGGGAAATGCTCAAAGTATTCGAAACCATCAAAAAGGTATCGAATACGCCGGCCAATATTTTAATCCTGGGCGAAAGCGGAACGGGCAAGGAGCTTGTGGCCAGGGCGATTCATGAAAACTCTTCGCATTCAAAAATGCCTTTTGTGGCCATTAACAGCGGCGGAATTCCGGAAAACCTTCTGGAAAGCGAACTTTTCGGATACATGAAAGGTTCCTTTACCGGAGCTTATGCCGATCGGCAGGGATTTTTTGAAATGGCTCGCGGCGGAACGATATTCCTCGATGAAATAGGCGAACTGTCGCCGGCTTTGCAGGTGAAGATTTTACGGGTCGTTCAGGAAAAAACTTTCCGGCGTATCGGCGGAGCGGAAGATATCAAAGTTGATGTGCGGATAATATCCGCAACAAATAAAAATTTGCAGGAAAGAGTTAAGACAGGTGAATTTCGCGAAGACCTTTATTATCGTTTAAATGTCATTCCTATTTATTTGCCCCCGTTGAGGGAACGTCGGGAAGATATTCCGCTTCTGATCAACAGTTTCATTGAGAAATACTCGCAGATGTTCAACAAGGAAATCAGAAATATTTCTTCGTATGCGATGGAGCTGCTGATGAATTATGACTTCCCGGGCAATATTCGCGAATTGCAGAATATTATCGAGCGCGGTGTCGCCATGGAGAGCTCCAATATCATTTTGCCGGAAAATTTGACATTCGGTGTTCCTAAATTTGATATTGATATTACAGATAAGGGAATCGACCTGAATGCGGAATTAAACAAAATCGAAAAAACGATGATAGAGAAAGCTCTGCAAAAGACAAAAGGCTCAAAAAAGAAAGCGGCTGAATTATTAAAAGTCACCTTTGATTCCTTGCGACACCGCATTGAAAAACTGGGTATTGAATAACTCAAAAAAAATTTCGGAGCAGGACCATTAGACGACCATAATTAATATTTTTCTTTTTTGCTTGACTTTTCAGGTAAAGTTGCTCTATATGCAAAAATCACGAGGTAATGATAAAAAATGTTAAAAATTTATTCTTTTGAAAAGGCAGTCTTTAATTTCTTTTTTAGCTTTATTAACTTAAAGGTCTGCCTGATAGTATCATGACCATCAACGAGTGGAAATGAACCGTGGGCAGATCAAAAACCCACGGTTTTTTTTTGCCTTTATTACGGCAAAGTTTTTTTGATCAAATTAAAAAACAGAGGAAGGGGAGGAAAGTCAATGAGGAAAGGTAGAATTTTGGTGGCGATCTTGTCGGCTGTTTTTCTGATATCCGGCGCCGGCAGTTTGCAGGCAAAAACAATTAAAGTTGGAGCCGCAATCAACCTGACCGGTCCCGCATCGACATGGGGACAGTTTCATGAAAAGGGTCAACGTGATTATTTCCGTTACGTGAATGAAGTTAAGGGCGGTGTATACGGAAACAAAATAGAGATGATTACCGTGGATACGGCCTATAAAGTGCCTGAAGCGCAGGCCGCGGTAAATAAATTTGTTCTGCAGGATAAAGTGGATATGATTGCGACTTGGGGAGCGGGCGAAGGATTGGCGGCAAAACCGATTATCCAGAAATATAAAGTCCCGGCAATCAACTACTCCACGAGCTGGGAGATACTGGAAAAACCGGTGGATTATATGTATTTGCCGTTTGGAAGTTATAAAATGGATTGTCATGCCGTGTTCGAATACATCAAAACCATCCATAAAGGGAAAGACGCTCCCAAAGTCGGTCTCCTGACCTACAATAACGCCTATGGCCGTTCGATTCATGCTCCGAGCAAGGAATACGCGAAGCAACTGGGCATCAACCTGGTGGCTGTGGAAGAATTTCCGCCCAAAACAGTAGACCTGAATACGGAGCTGCTTCGTTTGCAGAAAGCCGGAGCTCAATATGTCTTCATGCAGATGCTGCCTTCCGCGATCATTACGGCTTTCAAAAGCGCCGACCGCATCAAGTACAATCCGGTTTTCCTGGGCACCTGGACGTCAACGGATCCCGACTTTTTCAAGATGGGCAAAGGTATTATTCGCGACCGTCTTGTTATTCAGTTTCCGGGAGGGTTGCCGTCCGACAAATCCAAGGGCATTGCCGTTATGCAGGATATGTGGAAGCGTTATAAAACAGTCAATAAGTTCGACGCGTCATATTGGGAAGGCGTCGCTATCGGCATGATTATGGAAAGAGCTTTTGCCCGCGCTTACGAAAAGAACAAAATTATTAATCCGGCCACGGTTAATGCCGCACTGGAATCTTTTAAAAATGAAGATTTCGGTGGTCTGGTGCCGAAAATAACTTATACAAAAAATGATCACGGAGCATCTTTCACTGCGCGTATGGTCAGGGTTAAAGAAGACGGAACCTACACACCGCTGACGAATTTCTATGTTCCGGGCAAAGATAAAATTAAACTGTTCAATAAATAAGTTTTGATAAACAGGCGTTATCAGAGGCGTGAGGTTTTTGATGACGCCTGTTTAAAATGAGGTTTTAATGAAAGCTTTTCGCAGCCGGCCGTCAATAATGACTAACCGGCGGGAAGAGGATAAAAAAGCGGAACTCGCGATTCAGAATCTGCGTTTGAGCTTTGGCGGTGTAATTGCCGTCAAGGATGTCGATCTTCAGGTTCACACCGGCGAGTTAATGGCTATTATCGGCCCCAATGGAGCGGGGAAAACCAGTCTCCTTAACTGCATAACCGGTTTTTACCGCGCTCAACAGGGGAAAATAATCTTCAACGGGAAAGATATTACCGATCTTCACACTCACGAACTTGTCGGCGTGGGCATCGGCAGAACCTTTCAGAATATAGAACTGTTTCCCGGCATGACTGTTCTGGCCAATATGACGCTGGCGAGGCATATTCATTGCCGGTACAGTTTTGTAAAATCGTTTCTTTTTACCCGATCCGTCAGAGAAGAAGAAATCCGTCACAGACAGGTTCTGGAAGAAATAATTGATTTTCTGGAAATGCAGTCCATCCGGAAACAGACAGTGGGTTCTCTGCCTTACGGAATGCAGAAGAGAGTGGAACTGGGCCGGGCGCTTGCTCTGGAGCCGAGACTTCTTGTTTTAGATGAACCGTTTGCCGGCATGAACATGGAAGAAAAAGAAGACATGGTGCGTTTTCTTCTGGAACTCAATCAGAGATGGGGCCTGACGATGATTCTGGTCGAGCATGATATGTCCATCGTGATGAGCATATCCCAGAGAATTATGGTTTTGAATTTCGGAGAAAAACTCGGTGAAGGAAGTGCGGAAGAGATCAGCGTCAATTCCGAGGTCATCAAAGCTTACCTCGGGGAAGCTGAAGCATTGTAATTGTAAGGCATTATATTTTGAATAACGAAGAACAAAATAAAACTAAAAGAAACTTAACCCTGCCACAACTGTTGAAAGATAATGCCGACTGTTATGGCGATTCAAAGACAGCTATTCGGGAAAAAGCCTATGGTATCTGGCAGAAATACAGTTGGGCCGATTACTGCCGTTACATGCGGATAACGGCGGCCGGACTTGCCTCGCTGAATCTGAAGCGCGGCGAAAATGTCTGCCTGATTGTTCATAATCATCCGGAATGGCTTTTTTCGGAGCTGGCCGCGCACGCTCTGGGCGCAACGACTCTCAATTTATTTACTTCCTCGATTGCCGATGAACTGGCTTTTTCGATCAAACGAATCAATTCTCCGGTGGTTGTCGTTCAGGATCAGGAGCAAGTAGATAAACTCCTCGAGGTAAAGGAAAAGCTGCCTCAGACAAAAAAAGTTGTTTATATCGATCCTACCGGCATGACTTCTTACAAAGATGATTCCTGGCTGATAAGTTACGCCGAACTTCTGGAAGAAGGCGAAAAGTTCATCAAAGATCATCCTGATTACATTGAAGAAGAAATCAAGAAAGGACGTCCCGGTGATATTGCTGTCATGATTCAGACTTCCGGAACTACCGGCGTTCCCAAACTGGCGATGTTATCCCATCGCAATCTGACCACCATGGCCACCCAGTGGCTGGAAGAAACAAAAATCGGACCGGAGGAAAACTGGCTGTCCATGTCGCCGCCGGCGTGGATTGTCGATCAGATGTGGGGCATGGGCGTCGCGCTCGTCAGCGCCATGTGTATGAATTTTCCCGAAACCGCGGAAACGGTTCTGGATGATTTTCGTGATATCGGGCCTTCCATGATCATAACCTCATCGCGTTTCTGGGAAGACATGGCCTCCCGAATACGGGTTAAAATATCCGATGCCGGTTGGGTGAAAAAAAAGCTGTTTTATCTCGGCGAAAAGATAGGCAAAACTATTGTCGAAAAGCAATCGCACAAAGAGCCTGTGCCTGCATCACTGAAGATATTATATAAAATGATGTCCGTGCTTGTTTACCGGCCGCTTTTGGATCGCCTGGGCTGCGCTCATTTTCGCAGCGCGTTTACCGGCGGCCATCCCATCAGCCCCGATGTCATTCATTTTTTCAGGGCCATCGGTTTGAATTTAAAACAATGTTACGGACTGACGGAATCCTGCGGTATTTTTCAGATTCAACCGGATGATGAAGTCAAACTGGAAACGGTGGGCAAGCCGATGAGTCTCACTGAAGTGAAAATCGCCGAAGATCAGGAAGTGCTGGTTAAATCCGAAGCCAATTTTTCCGGATACCACAATGATTATCAGTCGACCGAGAACGCATTTGAGAACGGCTGGCTCAAAACCGGCGATGCCGGATATATCGATGGCGACGGCCATTTGCTTATCATTGGCCGTAAGGAAGATATTATCCGCAATAAGAGCGGTGAAGCTTTTTCGCCTGATTTTATTGAAACGCGTCTCAAGTTCAGTCCCTACATCAAGGAAGCCGTAACCTTCGGCGAAGCCCGTCCCTATATTACGGCCATGATTAATATCGATATGGGCAACGTGGGCAACTGGGCGGAGGAAAGAATGATTCCCTATACAACTTATATGGATCTTTCCCAGCAGTCGGCTGTCGAGGAACTGATTTTAAAAGAAATCATCGCAGTCAACGAACAGCTTCCCGACGTCATGAAGATCAAGAAATTTGTTCTCCTTTACAAGCTTCTGGACGCCGATGATGAAGAGTTGACGCGCACCGGTAAAGTACGCCGGCGTTTTGTATACGGTTTGTATATAAAAATTATAGAAGCTATGTACAACAATCAGAAGAATGTCGAGGTCACCGGGAAGGTCCGTTACCGGGACGGAAGAATCGGCGAAATAGAAACAACGATAAATATTATTAATGTGAGTTAGGTAAAAAAATGGAATTTTTTCTGCAATTACTGGTCAACGGTGTGTGCGTGGGATTGCTCTATGGCATTTCCGCGATGGGCTTCGTCATGATTTTTAAATCATCGAGCGTATTGAATTTCGCCCACGGAGAACTTCTGGCGCTGGGAGCTTTTTTCTTCCTTTCCCTGGTGACCTGGGCGCAGCTGCCCGTGTATGCCGCTTTTCTTTTGACCATGATCGGCTGTTTTATACTCGGATTTCTCATTGAAAAATTTTTCCTGCGCCCGTTAATCGGAGAAAAACTTATTTTTGTTATTATGTTGACCGTGGGACTGTCCGCTATGTTCAAAGGCCTGATTCTGCTGATCTGGGGCGGCAATTTGTATACCTATCCGGAATTTTTGCCGCAAACCATGGGAATGCAGTTCGGCTCCATTTATATTGCGCCGGTTTATTCCGCTACTTTAATTATCAGCGTTATTTTTCTTGTTCTGATCGGACTGTTTTTTAAAAAATCATCGCAGGGCATTTACATGCGCTCCGTTGCCGATAATCAGAAAGCGGCGCTGTCGCTGGGTGTTCACGTCCGGCGCGTTTTTGCGCTTTCCTGGGCGATTGCGGCGCTGGTGGCCTGCATGAGTGGTATTGTTCTGGGAATTATCAACGGCGTCAACGTTCATGATTTGAGCTCCATCGGCCTGAAGGTATTTCCCGTCGTTATTCTGGGAGGCCTGGACAGCATCGGCGGGGCGATTATCGGCGGAATCATCATCGGCCTCCTGGAAAC
>JAJFTS010000033.1 GCA_021372815.1 Deltaproteobacteria bacterium
AATACTATAATTTACCCATGATGGGCCTGGCAGCCATTTTCGCAAATGTCTTTCTGCCATTTTCTTTTAATGGCCGTTTTCGAATCACGTCTTCCCAAACCGTACCGGTTTTGCCGGGTTAAAACCGGTAACCCTTTATAATAACAGCATTCATGTTTCGGCATCATTTTCGCAAACGATTTTTCCGCCGCGTAAAAACCCGCTACCCATTAAAAACACACTCAAAAGACCTTTACTGCTTCATTTGGCAGCCCGTCAATGCCCCGCCTGTCAATCCTTTCTATACAGCTTTTGCAGAGGGTGTAATAAAGGACAGTATCGCCGTGGGCGGTCAGTTGATCAAGCGCGGCCTGGAGTTTTTCCAATTTCGCTTTTGAAATAAAACATTCAAAAACACTTTTATTGACCCGTATGCCCATCGCCTCCAGAAGACTGGCTGCTTCGCGGCGTTTTTTGTTGTTCTCAATGTCATAGGCAATTACTATGAATTTTTTCATTACCATTTCCCCAGATAAGGTGCGTAGCGCTTTTTTTCGCCCAAGAGATAGGAAGCGACATTTTGCGTCTGTTCATGCATAATTTCCGTCAAGCGCATCTTCCGTCCCCGAAAATTTTCAAAGAGGTTAAGGCGCTCGAGGACTGTAAGGGTTAAGACCGATTCGCTGAACGGAGTTCCAAATTTTTCCGTAAAGGATGCCATATCCGTAGTTGAGCAGTGAATTGACCAGATCTGTGGCGCCTTTTCCCACCCGCCCTTCAAAGACAATGTTGTCGTCCAGAAGGGTTTTGATAATATCCCAGTAGGCGGCCGCGGCACGGCCTTCAATAGAAAAAAGCTTTCCCCGCAGCGTTTCGTGATCGGGTGTATTCAGCGCTTTGAATTCCTCCATAATATTTTCCATGCGGCGTGTTTTGTCGTTAAATTCGAGGACAAATCCCTCGTCAAAAGATTTGCGGTACTTATGGTAGTACTTGACCAGATTCATCTGATTCTTAATCTTGCCTGTAACAAACGTCGTGGCCAGATGGGACGCTTTCCCGTCATTTTCCGCCGCAAGCTGGGCGCGCTGAAGTTCATAATGGGTGGTATTGAAGGATGTGATCCGGGCGTAAGGCAATCCGCTGAAATCGTTAAAGTCGATGGGAATGCGACGCTCAGCCGCCCAGGATACCAGATTGGAAGACAGGGTAACGCCCGGCGCCGTGATGAATATGTGTTTCAGGTTGTCCAAGGGTGATTGATGAACCAGTTGCCCTCTCACTTTTACGATAACCCCTTTTTTAGTCTTGCCGATAAACGACCCGGATTGGGAAACGACTACTTCAAACCCGGCGGATTCAAGTTTTTCATATTCTTTTTTTCTTTTCCGAACAGGATCGGCGGGCGGAGATGCTTCACGACCTGATGCACTTTCTGCCCGTTTTTCCCTTTTACGGCTGAAAGCGGCAATTTCTTTGATGTGCGCGTTGGCATGAACCTGCCAATTGCTGGAGAAAAAACCGACTTTTCTAATCAGTTCTTCAAGCTGCTTCTTGTTTGTGATGACGCCGTCTTCTCGTAACTGCCGGACTTTTTCTTTCAAAGCCAGCGACAAAGAATCATCGAGTGTTTCCAGTACCCGCTGGGGAAGAATTCTGGCGTAATAGTCTCCGATACCCCGAAGCGACTCCGTCATTCTCCGGCTGTCGACCAGATCGTTTTTCAAAACGCCGTTGCGGATTTTTTCCTGCAGCGAAGCGAGCTTCTCTTCGGAAATGGAGCGTTCAGCGCCCCGAAACCGAATGCCGAGGAACTGGAAACCATCGTTAATGTGTTTGACGCCGCAGTCGGGATTCAATCTCAGATTCAGCCGGTTGAGCAGAAAACCGGTAATGTCCCGGAGGGCCTGTTGGGCCTCCTCCTGGGAGCAGGAAAGTACGACAAAGTCATCGGCGTAACGGACATATCCCATCTTTTTGCCAACACAGAAGTGATCCAGCGAATTCAGATAAAAATTTGACAGAAGCGGCGAAATAATGCCGCCCTGAGGAATGCCGGCATGGCTGTCCGTCCAGTGGAGATTCCGGTCCACGCGGCCCATTTTCAGCCAGACGCGGATGAGGTTGAGAAAAGGCTGATCGTTGATACGTTTAGCCAGCATCGACAAAAGACGGTCATGATTGATGTTGTCGAAGTAAGCGTCTATATCGCAAAGCGTCAGCCATTCGCGTTTTTCACTAACGATGAGGTGCTGAACGCGGCCAATGGCGCGGCCCGCGCTTTTACCCTTGCGGTAGGCATAACTGACGTCCAGAAAAAGCCGATCGAGCAGTGGTTCAAGAACAACTCTTGCCGCCTGTTGAACAATTTTATCCCGCACGCTCATCAAGCCCAGGGTGCGGGTTTCGTTATCGTCCTTGGGAATATCTACTTTGCGGTATGGCTGGGGGACAAAAGTGCCGTTTACCAGCTCATTATGCAGCTTTTGTATATTGTCTTGCAGATTGGCGGCAAACGTATCCAGCGTTTCGCCGTCGATGCCGCCCGCGGAACCTTTGGCTTTCACGTCCTGCCAGGACTGAATCAGAAGATCCTGATCACAAATCTGCTGGTAGAGAGAATCCTGCATTGCCTTTAACACTCCATGGAATATTTCCCGTAACCCTGCATGGCCAGTTTGCCTGCGTGAACATGCGTGCCCAATTGCAGAATCGACATAAAAGGCTGCATGTCGCCCCGATAGGTTACGCCGCCTACGAGTCCGCCCATTTTTTTCCATTTGTCCAGATCGAACGGTTCATGGTGCGGCGCGATCAGATTGGTCTGCTGATCGACAAGGATCACATCCTGTGCTTTCTGTTTTAAGTCTTCGCATTCGCTTGCAGAGGGGCAGCCTTTGATTTTCTTGCCAAACGGGCATTCGTCTTTGCGAACCGGCTGCGCAAGCTCCAGAAGATACTCCTGATCGCAGATATAGGCGAGGTACAAGTCGCATATACGCGTGACAAGGGATTTTGTAATCAGAGAAAACAGCAAATGAATCTCCACCAGATTGCCCTTCTCTTTTATCCGCCACGGCGTCAGAAGAGAAATGGCGGCTATGCTGGACTTGGGCGCCGGTTTTACCGGGGAGGCATTGACCGGCTGATATGTCAGCCAATCCATGCGCCCGTTCCTGAAGATGGCGTAATGTTTCCCCGCCTGTTCAACATCAACACTCACCAGATCAAATTCGGCGCTTTTGCCTTTGATGCCGAAAACGCCCGACTGGCCCGCTGCCAGAAACGCGGCAATGATTTCGGAAATAAAGTGCACCGCCCTGCCGATCAGAGTGATGTCAAATTCGTAAAGCTCATTTCTTCCGATTCCACCCGCTGGCACCGGCGACGGATCGATAATGTAGGGCCGGGGGTATTCTTCTTTTGTCCCCCCGTCCGGGATGTGCCGGGCATCCGGTTTGTAAAGATAGGCAAAACCGCAGGCAGGGCGCCTTGGGCATGTTTTACAGGGTTGTTCTTTATTTCCCAGTGCCGCACGGCACTGAGCAGGCATCAGATAATCACCCAATATGCCATGGATCTGATAACCGGCAAAATGAGGCAGCGCAATCGGCTGCCACGCCCGTATCGTAAAACGGAATTTCTGAATGGGAAAAAAAGAAAGCGCCTGCATTACGGTTTCCTTGCCATGATGATATCTTTGTAACCCTTTGCCCTTGATTGGTAGAGGAGGAAGTGGATGGTGTGCTTCCTATCCCACAAGTTTTTAGCTTCCACAATCGCAGTATTCCCAGTACAAACTTTAGAAGAAACACCGTTAGGTAGTGTATAATCTTGACCATAGCGAATGGGTGTTTGAAAATCATGAAGTCTGTATGGCGGATATGTACATAGGATATTATTTTCAGGGAATCTCATCACATCTGCCCAACCAAGGATTTTGGCGAGAGAGGTTAAGGCCACCTCATCGATAAGCAATTGGTTGGCCAGTTTTAGCTGCTTTCGTTCTTCCCACTTAGGTCTTTCATATTTCTGAAAAGTCCAATCGCTCTCTTCAAACAAGCTAAGCGGCAGACTCTCTTTCCTCATTTCAGCTTTTTTAATTTCAAGTTCCACCGCCCCGTAGCCATACTGCTTACCATAACCCAATTTATGCCTGATATTCCGCCCGGGTATGAGGCAAAGGCAAAGCAAATCCAGCATTATTTTGGGGATTCGTTTTACGGAAATACGAAATTTTATCTTTTTCTGTTTGTCGAGGCATGCCGCAGGATAAGGATATAAAGGCATGGGCCTCCTTGGGTCGGGTATCCATTTAGTATTATCCTTATAGAACGCAATACATTTTATGGGGTCCTGATGAAAATAGAACTTCCGGCCCCAAAAGCCCTCGCCGATCATCTCCACAACATGGTTGTGGTTATCGGTTGTGCGTTCCCATATTTGGCTGGGCACCATATACCACCAGTTGGAGGCGCTTGGATGAGCACCTCCCATAAAAGCGCTATCTTCAATGTCAACCATGTCATAATCATGCAAGTCAGATTCAGTAACTATAGCATCCTCAATCACCAGCTTATGTTTCCGTGACAGTCCTTTTTCTTCAGATATTACTCCAAAAAGATATGAGGAAATATCAAGTCCTTTTTTCCGATCAGTACGATATTTACAGGGAATACCAGGTTCTATTTTTGATGTACGTCCATTGCCGTGGGTATTTTCGGTCACTTTGTAAGAATCGAAGCCGATGTGTCTTCCATTGATGCGATCAAGTGTACCATAAACCTTGGGATAAGAAGGTTTGGTATTTGCTAGTTCTTGCGCCTGTGATACCCAGCCATTGGTTATCGCTTCCACAAATGAACGGAGCATACCTTTAATGCTGGAGCCCGGGATACAATAATCATTATCTTCCTTGTAAAAACAACTCCTGGCAATTTTACGACCCGGTTTATCCGGGATTTGTGTCCCTACAATGTGGACCGGTGTCAGCGTGATCAATTCAATATCGAGATAACCACTATAGAGATCTTGATCTTGCTCAAGTGTTTTGATAACTTCATCTTCAAAAATAGTCGGTTTCTCTGAGAGAAATACAAAATCGAAGGGGTTCGGGTTATGGTTGCCAACTGGTTCATCATTTAGCCAGTTGGCATATTCTTCACGTCCTATGATGACCCTCTCCGCAGGGTTTTGATCAATGGTTTGGGAGCCCGGAGACGCTGTCACTGATTGCTGCGCAGTAGAGGCTTTACGGGGATGTGGTGTATATTCAGTGCCCTTCTCAAGGTTCTTTGTATCCATACTCTTGAGCACGGCAAAAGGTTTATTTACTATTTTTTCTTCTCTATTCTTCTTAGCCATTTTGCGCCTCCTTGCTGATTGTTTCTTTTCGTTCCAAAACCTTAACGCGTCCCCTACCAATGCCAGACAGACCGCCGAGTAATATTTGTCCCGCATTGATTTCTTTCTCCCAGCGGGCCAAAAGTTGTTTATCAAAGTCTTTAAGGCTAAGAATTTTAATTTCCAATATCAGCTTTTGATCTTTGGAAAACTCCAGATTATTGTGCAGGCCACCTTCCTTTGCTGCTTGAGTTATTCTGTCCAGCGGATTGCGGGGTTTGATGTGGCGCGAGGCATTTGTCGGGCCAAATACATTTGCGGCGTGCTTATCCCAATTATTGCCATCCACAGCTGGTCGAACTGAAATGGTTGAGAATGGGTGCACATTGATAGTCAGCCGCCCGGCTTTGGTATATTCTTTTGTCACTGCCTTGTCAGTTCCTTCGATGGCAAAGCCAAAGAGGTCGAGAATAGGATCGAGTCTTTTTTGATCATCTGTTTTGTTTTCCAAAACGGAGGCCTTAAGAGGTTTCAGGTATTTTTCAATATCCCAGTGTTCTCTTTTTAACAAATGCTCAATCGTCCACGCCCGCAGAGCACCGCGGACACTGCTGGATGGTATGTGATAATAGGGCACGATTTTCCTATCCTTAATTTCGACACTGTGATAGAGATCGCTGACATGGTGCCAACCCTCCTTATCGGTCAGCATCCAATTAAATTCCATCCGGTAGTTTCTGGTCTTCTTTTTGTCAGCATTCTTCCAGACAAAACGACCGCCGCTGCGGACCACAAGCGGTGTTTCTAGATTGAGCGTCCATTCCTCTCGATGGATGGAAGCGTCAATGGGTTCAGGAAGTGTTGCGGCTTTTAATTTGTTAAATTCAGCCTTGTTTATTTTCTCCAAGTCAAAAGCCTCATCGACCAGCAAGTCATAACCGGCGCGCATTTCCGCATTGTCTTGCGCTTTGTTCCGCCAATCACCCATATTGTTTTGATCGAGTCGGTAGATTGCAAAATCTTCAACCTTAAATCTGCCAAAGTCCAGCTTGGTCATCGCGCCGATGGCAATGGGATTTTCTTCGTGATCAAATCCATTCAGAACGGCACAAATCAGTTCGGCTTCACGGGGGCTTAAATTCTGTGCAGAAAAAGTTGCCGAAAATTGTGCGCCTGCCGGGACCAGTTCATAATTGTAAAGCTTGCCATCTTCGGCTGTACCTGTTTCGGGATTGATGGCGACCGACTTGGCCACATAGGTCATCCGCTTTTTATTCCAGAAGCACATCTGACCATTGTTATCATCCTGCTCATCAACACGTGACGTGCAATAAGCATCCCATACTTCCAGCTTCCCTTCGTTATGCTGTGTGCCGAATATCCGTTCCAGGTCTGAGGACGTGGCAATGTCATCAGCAGAGACACCGGCCATTTTCTCCGTCATCCCCGCATTGCCATGCCTCAACCAGTCGCGCAGAGCGCCGCGCAAGGTGCTTCCGGGAATATAGGCACTGCCGTTGCCATCGACTGCGACAGCGTTGACTTTGAGTTTCTTATGTTCTTTGTTGATTTTATTATCATCTACCAGCCCTTCACGTTCCGTCTGTAAACCGCTGCCGATATGGAAGGGGGTCCGGGCCGTGAGCTTCAATCGGATGACATAGCGGTTAAGAAATGTGCCGCCCTTGAGTGTCTTTATTTCGTTCATCATAATTTTGCACCACCTTCCTCAAGCTTTCCCAAACCAAGGTCGGCATTGATCATCACTTCGCCAAAGCCGTTTTCCGGGACGTACGGGCACTTCTTCCAGACAGGTATGCCATATTTTGTCTCTGCCCAAGCGGGCACATCCAAACCTTTTTTATCCCATTGAGAAAACAGATTTTCAGCCTTGTCCTTGTCTTTGACCTTCAGGACAAAGACGCTGCCTGCTTCCGTCAGGTAATAGGGATAGTAGGATGATGATTTATCTTTCTCACGCTTGATAAAATTACCTCTTATTTTCTGCGTCGCGAAGAAATGGGAAAGGTCGCACGCGCCAACGGATATTTTGTTCCAGTATGATTTATAGAAATTGAATAATGTTTGCGGCGTTTGACCATTTTTAAGTAAATCGTCCGGATTGACCATCATGGTATCAGACTGGAGAACGATAACCGCCGTGCCTGACACCTGCAATGGCTTTATGGTTTTGAAAGGCACGGGTACTCCTGATTTAAGGCTGGCTGTGACGCGGCCGGCCCGTTTGCCCAGATATTTTAAAAGGCCAATGGCGCATTCGAGTTCGCCCCGCAAAACATGTAAATCGTTTTCCGGGATATCGTCAAGATAAACGCCGCCGATCCACAAAATGTCATTTAAGTTTCCATCTTTGGGGCAAACGTACTGATACACAAACATGCTGCCGTCGTCCGCACGCCTTGAAACATCATCGATTGCCGTCCTGGTTTTCGCGAATCGCAAGGGCGACGCCCAGCCGAATCCAGACGGATAATCGCTGTCTTTCCAGTCGGCCTGGAAGGCGGGCAGATTTCCGCCGGGCAGGAAAGCATCACCTTTGAGCGCAACGTCATAGTGCTTACCTTCGGCAATAACCACCGAACAAGGGATAACCACCGGCCTTTTTTCTTCTCTGGCAAGTGCCGGATAAGCATGGGTGATTCGGATGTCGCTGAAATATTTCATGAGATTAGGAAAAGCATCGTTTACGGTTTTGTTATCACCTATGAATGTTGATGATGGTGAGTCTATTCCGCAGGCCATGTTCAACGCCTGAGCAAGTGCGCCTTTGATCGCGTTGCCGGTTATGTATTCCATGGATTCCTGATAGTTGGACTCCTTAATACGGATATCGCCCAGTAGAAGAGGATCCTCGGCTTTGATCATGAGGGTCAGTTGCGATTCCGGGGTAGTTGATGACGGCTTTTGCAGGGTTATTGCCTCGGTGGTGAGTGTTGTTTCGACCGTTTTTAAACGGCCAAAGCCTATGCCTTTCTCAGCACCAAAAGAAGCGATCGCCTTCAGACCGATGCGAATTTCCTTTGATATATTTTCTGCTTCTATGTCGTCTGCGGCAATAAAAGTTATTTCCCCTTGCCATGTGTAGCTTTTTTCGATCCATGTCTTGTTATCTTTTTGTAGATCGCTTCCACCGGGAAAGGCGTTTTCCATCACTTGCATGGCATTTGGCTTTACTACGCGTTTTTCGTTGTCTTTCTGGATACGTGTTATCGACTTTGTAACAGGCCTGTTTGTAAGGGCTTTTTCTAATACCTTATCCTCCAGCCTTAGGTCGGTGAAAAAAAGTCTGCCGTTTTCCATCGGGCCTTTCTTGCCAAACCACTCCGCAATGGAAAGTGTCTCAAGTTCTTCGACAGCTTCACGCAGTTTGCCTTTGATGTGGCTGCGGTCGATGTAAGGGCGGCCACAGTAATTCCTGTCGAATGTGGCGTCAAATCCCCATGACGCAGGGGCTGTGCCGCTGCAAAGAAACGGGCCGCAAATATCGAGATTGAGTTTTATTGTCGCTTGAACTGTCATTGTGCACCTCCCACGCAAACATAGTCCCAGAGTTCCGAAATAACAAACCAGCGCTCGATTTTGTTACCCAAAAAGATATTAATCTTGTCAACAATATCCTTACTCATTGTATTGTCGGCAAGCGCATTGTCCACAATGGACTGATTGAACTGATTTTGTTTGATGGCGCGGACAATATCAAATATCTTGTTGCGCGGGAAGGCATTGTCCTTCATGAATTTGATAACTGAGGTTAGCTTGCCCATATCCTCTTGCGTTATCATCATGCTTTGCCAGATTGTCTTGCCGAAATAGTTTTGGGCAAAGAATTTAACCTTGCCACCGACGGTGTCGAACGATTCGAGAACAAGAAAATGGAAAGTGTCATGTTTTTCATGGGTGACCTGAGTTTTGATGGATTCTATCGTTTCAAAAGCCGGTTTAATTGCATCTTTGGCCATATCCGACAGTTCATGGGCCATTCGCCGAATTTCGCGGATAGGTGCTTTGCAGTTGCAGAAAACGATTCCGCCAGCATGTGTCAGCGGGGCTTCGTCATCAGGCTTCTTCTTAAAATGAACATCTTTCATGGCATCAAAAAAGAGGTGGAGCACTGCCCAGCCTTGCCATGCCGGTACAATTATTTCCAGTTCATCGCCGCCCCAGAGAAGGGTTTCGAAGCGGATTTCTTCATCCTCTGTTTTGAAAGTTTTGTCCTTTTCTGCTTTTGCAAGCAAGGCTGCAAGAAATTCGCTGCGGGCTGTTTCAACCGTATCACTGAAATTCGTTAATTCTGTAGAGTTGTCGCAAAGACTGTTGCGAATTTTCGTGAATTTGTTGCCGTCAAGATATATAAAGGCAATCTTGTTGTTGAGGTTTCCCATATCCTTGTGGTTTGCCAGTTTTTCGATATCTTTCGTAAATTTATATGAAATCTGTTCATTCAGGATGCGGGAATATATTTTCTCGCGGAGTTTCTTGTTTTCCGCATTTATTCTAAAGTCCACCGAGTCAGAGACAACTAATTTTTTTCCCGGCAGATGAATCTCGACAACGCCCGGCCTTACGCCGTCAAAGGCACATTCCTCCTTGGCGTTTTTTTCATCAGGCAGGATTAATGTCGGTTGCTGATACTGCTGCCAGCGGACTTTGGTCTGAAGCTTCAGGAGGTCCGCCTTGAAATCACCGGTGTCTTCGATACAAGCAACCGCGAAGGTGGCATGGCTTTTTGTGATACTGGTTAACTCGGTATGGACGGCATTTACCACCTTTTCAGCTTCAACGTTGTCGTTTGTGCTGAAACTGTACAGACCGATGCTGGCGCCGGTCGTGATTTTTTTCAATTTAATTCCTGCAATCGTCTTTCCATAGAGCTGCTGAACACTGTCTAGCAGCAGAAAACTGCCGCCGCGCGTCGGTTGAATTTTGTTGGTATCGTACACGAAATTGTCGAGGTTCACCGCCTCGGCCCGAAGCAGATAATTCATTTATTTCCTCCTTTATTGCCATACACTATTACCCCAATAATTATTGTTATAGTCATTATTAAGGCTATAATTATTGTGTCTACAAATGGACTGCTGAGACAATTGTTTAAAACAGTAAATATTTCCTTCCAACTCTTTTTTTCTACAAAATCTTTGCTCATCCCCCATCCTGCAAAAATTAAACTAATGGGTATCGCAACAGCTGCTAATATTGTGAGAATTAACATCTGTTTGTTGAGCTTTGTGTTTTCCTCTGCACTAAACCGGTCATTTTGCATCTCCGCATACTCGTAAAGTTCTTTGATTTCGTCTTTTAACTCCTCTATCTGCTTTTCCAGCCCCATGTTTTTCATGGCCATATCATACATTTCAATGCCCTGTTCCTGTGGCGTTATTTCAATGAACCAAAGCCGGTTTTTAAAACCCAGAAAGTCACGATTCAGTTTACGAATATCCTTAGTGATAGATTCTCTTTTTTGCCTTTCTTGCGACACTCCGCCATTATCTTCATCCAACCCGTCAATGCTATTGCTTATATCCGCTACGCGTCGGAAGAAAGTTATGATGGATGCCCGCTGGGCCAGAAGAATTTCCGCCATAAGACGATACTGTCTTCTCATGTGCGTCTTTATAAAATCAGGTGCAGTGATGCCAGTCAGGCACACCATGCTGTAACGGCTCAACCCGTAAAGTGTGCTCCATTGTACCCAGCGACGATAGGTGGTTGATTCAATGTGCGATCTGAGCATTTTTTTATCCTGACACATGCAGACATTTCCATCCAGAAAGACGAAACGATACCACTCTTGAGATGATTCAAAAGGTTGCTCATGAATTGTCAACCGATGTTCCTCAGCGGCTTCCTGTTGGTGATTCTCTGTTTCAACTTTTTGATTTTCTTTCTCATCTTTGTGAATAAGCTTGTCGATTAGAGCATCATTGCCATACCAGCAGAGTGTGAACATCCGATCATCAATGATGGGTTCTATTCTAAATTTATTAACAAAATCATCGCCCAATAAAGAGGTAATGTGCTTGCCAAGATGGAGGTGGTCGTGGCCTTTAATGAAAAAATCGCCGAGATGAAAATTCTCCGGTTCAACGGGGCTGTTAAGTGTCATAGTAATGCTATCTGCCAGAAACGCGTACTTTACGGCTTCTATTTCGCCACCCGTCTCAGAACCCAAAAATTGCGGATAAACACGGCGTCCATAATCATTAATACGAAGAATATCATTGAATTCTGAATGTTTATAATTTAGAAGTTCAATGGCAAGAATGGCGATTCCCGTTTCAAAAAGCCGCAGGGAAATGCTGTCCACTGCTAAATTATATATTGCGGTCTTTTCAATATTTTCTTCTTTATGCTTTATGCGCATTTCAAGAACACCTTTTTGAGTTCGGCGACTGAACAGACAGGATACAAATTTAGGTGTTTGTTTGGAAAAAAGATCGGATTTGTTTAGCGGGCCATTTTCGTCACACTTCAATTTGCCGAAAAGCGCGGTGCGCGTGTAATCATGAAAATAGCTATATTCATTATAGTGCTGGGGATTATCGAACGGCGAAAATCTGGCGCACTCCCACATTTGAGGTGTAAGGGTGTCATAAACAGCACTCAAATCAAGGTTTACTTTCCTGTTATTTTTCCAGTGTTCAATCATGAATGGAAATAGAAAAACGTGTTGTGAAAATGCTGCATTCTGATGGGCCATGTCCAATACCTCCTTTTCATCGTAATAATTCGAGCCAAAATAACCATATGACGGCAGCATTCCACCGGACCAGAAACAAAGTTCCGGTTTTGCATCTTCAATCTTTTTGTAATGATCCTTTAGAGCTTGGATGAGTTTTCCGGTACCGGACACGTGGATTTCACCGGGGCATTTAATGATAAATGTCTGGTATCGGTTCCATATTTTATCGATGATTGCCGCTGTTCGTTTCGTTTTGGATTCAATCAGTGCAACACCGGGAAAAGGTTCTTGTATTTGTGAGATGGCTTCATCAGCGAAGAGATCATCCTGATCAGTAATTTTTTGAGCGTTGCGGTCCAGGAGTCTTATCTTTTCGATTTCTTCCGGTGTGGCGCCTATGCCCAGCATCCACCGGATATGGCCAAGATCATTGGCGCTGATAAGTTGCTGATCTCGCGTCAGTTGAATCTGCAAAAGTTCGGCAATCTTTTCAAGGGATGTTTTTTTGCCTATGCCAGCATGTTCGCCATGGTGATCAATGATGCAACTTCTGTCGGGAACAGCTGTGTCCATGACAAGTTCTATGAGCACAGGGATTTTATCCGCCGGTAAAGCAGCCAGTTTATCCCCGTAAACTGAAACCTTTGCATTGTCCCATTGCAAATCAGCATCTTCAAATGGGTAGCCATGATCGGATAAGATGTTTTTAATTTCCATCATCTCGGCATCGTGACCGCCGAGAAAGAAATGGAAGATTTGCGGATTGTTCATGTCCTGTTGTTTTTCCCCTCCATTCTTATTCACGCTTCAAGCCGTATCATTTGAAGATCAAAATAAAAGGGAGTTAACAGATGTTTGCTAACTCCCTTTTTATTTTTTTGGTCGGGGCGAGTGGATTTGAACCACCGGCCCTCTGAACCCCATTCAGATACGCTACCAGACTGCGCCACGCCCCGACAGAATGTCCCGTAAGGTGTTGAGGTCATTACCACCATCGCTAAATCATGTCAAGAACAAACAAAAAACCAATCCACAAGGCAAGATGATTAAAGCTTCCCTCCTGAATTTTCGATAAAACAGGTAGATGGCGATGATTGACGAGGGATTTTACATGGTTTGGCAGGACCATTTTCTGCTTGAACAATCAGCATCATTGGCGTATGATAAGACTATGATTAATAAGATAAACATAACGATTTTAAAATTATCGCGAACGCACCAAGCCGTTCTCTGGGTTTCATTTTTTTTGCTGCTGGTATCTGCGGTTCCTTCTTATGCTGATATTTATAAATATGAGGATGAGGAAGGCGTTATCCATTTGACCAATGTGCCTTCCAATCCCAAGGCCAAGT
>JAJFTS010000067.1 GCA_021372815.1 Deltaproteobacteria bacterium
AAAAAACGGTATCAATAGAATAGTTGTCTGCGGAGGAGTGGCGGCCAACAGCAGACTACGCGAAAAATTCACAATTGAAACGGACTTGCGCAACATAGAATTGTTTATTCCTCCGGTAATATTATGCACTGATAATGCGGCAATGATCGCGGCGATTGGTGAAATTATGCTGAAAAACGGTCACAGGGATTCGCTGGATTTGAATGCCGTGTCCCGTTGGCCTCTGGCCTAGTTATTTTTTTATGAGAACGAAAACAATGGATTCACCTCGTCAGGTAATCAGTCATTATTCAATCAAGCCGCGCAAAAGTCTCGGACAATCATTTCTGATTGAAAGAAGTATTATTGAAAATATTGCCACAACAGCAAATATTACAAAAGAAGATGTTGTTGTAGAAATCGGTTCCGGGATAGGTGTTCTGACGGAAAAATTGGCGGAAAATGCCGCAAAACTTATTGCCGTCGAATTGGATAACAGACTGGTTGAAGTATTAAAAGAAAAGTTTTTTAAATATGAAAATGTGCAGATATGTTCCGGTGATATTCTAAAATTTGATTTCAGAACGATTACCGTTGATCAACAACATAAAATGAAAGTTGTCGGTAATATTCCCTATAATATTTCATCTCCATTATTATTTCATTTATTCTCTTTCCGAAAAATAATAAGTTCTTTTGTTTTAATGCTGCAAAAAGAAGTGGTTCAGCGTTTGGTGGCGCATCCCGGAAGCAAGAACTACGGAGTGCCTTCCGTTATTTTACAGATGTTCACCGATTTGGAAAAAGTTATGGATGTTCCGGCTGTTTGTTTTTATCCCCGTCCCAAAGTTGATTCATCGGTAATTAAGGGCTGTTTTTTTGAGAATCCTAAAATTGAACTTCTTGATGAGGAATTCTTTATTAAATTAGTCAGGGAATCTTTCTCTCAAAGAAGAAAAACGCTGATCAATAATTTAAAGAAATCAAAATTACTGGAAGGTGTCGCTGAATTTGTTTTGAAAGAAACTCTCGTATATGCCGGCATTGATCCTCAAAGAAGAGGGGAGACTCTGTCCTTCGAAGAATTTGGCAATCTCAGCAATGTCTTGAATAATAAGATTAAAGAACAATTTTAAAATAAGCATGATAAATATGTTAATTACTAATTTGAAATAATTAATATTGGTTAAGTTTATTTAAATAAATTGCATGCTTTTTCTACGGCGCTTGTCTTTCAAATTTCCTGAATTTTTATCTTTATAATTCTCCTCCATATTTCTAATTTCGTTAAATCAAGTTTAGAAAACACTGTTATTATGGGCATAGACGGTCAGATGGCCGTTGGTTGTAGCAGAAACACCGGATGTATAAACCCGTCCCAGAGTTTGATTGCCGGAAAGATCAGACGTCGTACCTAATTTTATTACCGCTTCAATACCGATACCGGCTTCTATCCTTTGATTTATAAGCCTGACATCTATCCTGCACTGAGAACTTACGTTGGTATAATCAAAGGAAGTGGGATCGTCATCCGGAGTGAAAACCTGTAATATCATACTGCCGGAACGTTTGACTACACCACCGGTTACATGGACTTCGTAACCATAATAGGCGCCGCTGTTTTGAACTTCATAATCCGAATTATTAAGAGTAGAATTTGCTTCGAGAAAATAATCGGCATGACAAATATCGCCGTTACAAACCAAATGGGTTCGATCCCAGTTCGGATTCCACCAATCCAAACCATCCGTAGATGTCGTTCTTAAATCTTTGCTTTTTACATAAATATCATCAAATGTAATTGTTACGGATCCCGACTGGGCAACGATAGATCCAAGATCATTATCGTTAATGGTGCTTTTAGCTGAAGATACAGAGGGCAGAAGGAACAACGCGGCAACAAGAACGGAAGCAAAGATTTTTTTCATGTTTAGTAATCTCCTTTTTTTAATTTAAATGCTAAATACAATAACCACTTTTATTATTATAACATAAAAACTAAAATCTGTAAACACTTATTTCGCCTAATTTTTTTATCTATTTTACCTAACTACACTTATACGTATTTAGTATAATATAAAGTCATGTCAAAGTAAAGATTTTAAAAATTATTTTTTAAAACGCTGTTTTTGCTTTTTATTGATTATTATTAGGATAATTCGTAAAAAACATTGACTAATTAATACTGAAATAATAAGGGTATTTGCAATCTTGATGAGTAGAGAAATGAGAAACAAATACTTTTATATTCAGACATTTGGCTGTCAAATGAACGTTCATGATTCGGAGCAGATAGCGGCATTGCTTGCTGCTGAAGGTTACGAACAGAGCAGCAATATGAATATTGCCGATTTAATCATTTTGAATACATGTTCCATCAGAGAAAAAGCCGAGCAAAAAGTTTTAAGTCAATTGGGAAGAATAGAAAAATTGAAAAAACAAAATCCGGGATTGATTATCGGTGTCGGCGGTTGTCTCGCTCAACATCTGGGAACAAAATTTCATAAGAAAGTCAGGAGTCTGGATTTTGTATTCGGTACACATAGCATTCATCTTTTACCGGATATTATTGCTTCAATTAAAGCAGAAAGAAAAAAAATTACCGAAATTGATTTTCATAAATCATTAATGTCCCTGAATATCTTTGCCGAGCCGAGTAAGGATGCAATCAGTTCATTTATGACCATTATGCAGGGATGTAATAATTTTTGTTCATATTGTGTTGTTCCTTATTTGAGAGGGCCGGAAATCAGCAGACCCATTAAGGATATCCTGGAAGAGACAAAAAAGCTTGCCGATTTGGGTATCCGGGAAGTTACTCTTCTTGGACAAAATGTTAATTCCTACGGAAAAAATTTGAATGACGGGTCAAATTTTACAGCATTGATTAAGAAAATAGCGGAAATATCCGGTATCAAAAGAATAAGATTTACTACATCGCATCCGCGTGATCTTTCGCTGGAATTGATGAATTGTTTTGCCGAAGAGGAGAAACTTTGCCGACATATACATCTTCCTGTGCAATCAGGTTCAAATCGCATATTGTCATTGATGAACAGGGGATATACGATTGAAGAATATATAAAAAAAATTGATTATTTACGTAAAATAACTCCTGAAATCAGCATAACTTCGGATATTATCGTCGGCTTTCCCGGAGAAACGGAAAAGGATTACCAAGAAACAATTGACATGATGGAAAAAATCAGGTTTGATTCAACTTTCTCCTTCAAATATTCAGAAAGAGACGGGACTGCGGCGAAAAAATTAAAAGAAAAAGTTCTGGAAGAAGAGAAATTGCGAAGGCTGGAAGTACTGCAAGAATTACAGAATCGGCATACATTAGAAAAGAACACCGCGCTGGAGGGAAGCATACAGGAGCTGTTAGTCGAAGGAAGAAGCAAAAATTCCGAAAGTGATTTAATGGGTCGAACGAGCTCATGGAAAATTGTCAATTTTAAGGGCGAGTCGGATTTGATCGGCAAAATGGTTAACGTTAAAGTATTAAAAGCGTATTTACATTCATTAAGAGGTAAGATAGAAAGTAATCAGGAGATGGACAATGTTAATTGAGATGAAGGTTTCAGGATTAACCATTGATCCTATTACCAATACGCCGATAGTCATATTAAAGGATATGCATAACAACAAGGCGATTCCTATCTGGATAGGTTTGTTTGAAGCCAGCGCAATTGCCACAGAGTTGGAAAAAATTGTTTTTCCCCGTCCGATGACCCATGATTTATTCAATGAATTTTTAAAATGTTTCGACGTGACGGTAAGCAGAATTGAGATAGTGGATATTCGCAGCAACACTTTTTTTGCTAATGTTTATTTAAGCAGGGAGGGACGAAGTTTTACGATAGACGCGCGTCCCAGCGATGCCATTGCCATCGCTCTGCGTGCTCATGCGCCCATATTTGTCGACGAAAATGTTATCGAAAAATCCCGAAATGTTGATTTCGGCATAAAACTTAACGATCTTGACAAACTTAAGGAAGAAAAAATCAAGGAATTTCTGGAAAATCTTTCAGCTGAAGATTTCGGCAAGTATAAGATGTAATGAGACAAGCTGAGAGCGAATCCCGACGTGTCGGGATGAAGCTCGAAGCGTAAGTCGAATTATCCCCTGAGCGGAGCGGGATAATTGTCATATCTGATGACTAACCGGTATAAATTGTATGGGAAACATTATTCATGATTTTCAAGTTTATTTGGAAGTGGAAAAAAATGTTTCCGGACATACTCAAACAGCTTATATTGCGGATATTCATGAATATGAAAGGTTTTTAAAGGAAAATGATTTTATTGAAAAACAGGAAGAGATAATTAATGTCGAACCTGAAATTATCAGAAAATATTTGAGTTATCTTTACCTGCAAAAAGTTAAAAAGGTTACAGTAAATCGCAAGATATCATCGCTGAGATCTTTTTATAAGTATGCTTTGCGTAAGGGGAAGATTGGAAAGAATCCCGCTGAAATGATTCAAACACTTAAAACGGAAAAGTATATGCCTAAATTTCTTTCCGTTGATGAAATGTTTGAAGTTTTGAATGCGCAAAATAACAACTCAGTTTCAGGCTTGCGCGATCGCGCCATGCTGGAATTGTTTTATTCCTGCGGCTTACGCCTCAGTGAATTAGCCGGTTTGGATGTAATAGATATTGATTTTAATCAGAAATTAATTAAGGTGAGAGGGAAGGGAAGAAAGGAAAGAATTGTACCGGTTGGCGGACCGGCCTTAAAAGCTGTTCGGGAATATTTGGGAAAAGTTGGAGAAATAGGCAGCAACAATGGGACGGATTATTTTAAGAAGCCCTTATTTTTAAACATGCACGGCAGGAGAATAACGACAAGAAGTATTGCCCGAATAGTTAATGAAGCGACCGGTAAAAGCGGTATAGGACGGAAAATAAGTCCGCATGCATTAAGGCACAGTTTTGCAACTCATCTTTTGAATGCGGGAGCTGATCTGCGTTCAATTCAGGAGTTACTCGGTCATGAAAGCCTTTCTACAACGCAAAAATACACGGCGGTGAATATTGATCGCATGATGGAAGTATACGATAAAGCGCATCCCAGGAAAAAAGATGAATAAGAAGAGACTATTTCAGGTGATGCCTGCAAGAGTTTTATCCGTGTTATAAAGTTTACTTGAAATGAAAGATATAATACGGATTGGATAATGATATTAATTGAGGGGAAGTCATGAATATAAGAGGCACCACAATATTGGCGGTGAAGCGTGACGGCAAAATAACCGTTGCCGGTGACGGTCAGGTCACTTTGGATACCACGATACTGAAGCATGGCGCGCGTAAAGTTCGCCGGCTTTACAATAATGAAGTTATCGTTGGTTTTGCCGGAGCAACGGCGGACGCATTCACTCTTTTTGATCGTTTCGATCAGAAATTAGAGCAATACAACGGTAATTTATTAAGAGCGGCCGTGGAATTAACGAAAGATTGGCGGACAGACCGTGTTCTAAGACATCTGGAAGCTCTGATGATTGCTGTTAACAAGGATAATTCGCTGATTATTTCAGGAAACGGCGATGTCATCGAGGCCGATGATGATGTCATGGCGATTGGTTCGGGCGGGCCTTTTGCTTTGACGGCGGCGCGTGCGCTTTTGCGGCACTCGGATTTATCATCCACTGAAATAGCCAGAGAAGCCATGCGGCTTGCGGCAGAAATTTGTATTTATACCAATGACCATGTAACGATTGAAGAATTGGATATTGATCAGGAAGAAAAAGAAGAACAAAGCAAGAATAAAGGAAAGAAGTAAAAGATGTCTCATAAAGGATTAAAACCCCGTGAAATCGTTGAAAAGCTGAATCAGCATATTATCGGGCAAGTTGAAGCCAAAAGAGCTGTGGCCATTGCCTTGCGCAACAGATGGCGGAGGCAAAATGTTACGGCCGATTTAGCTGAAGAAATTTCACCGAAAAATATCATTATGATCGGTCCCACAGGCGTGGGAAAAACAGAAATTGCCCGCAGATTGGCCAAAATTGATAATTCTCCTTTCCTGAAAATAGAAGCTTCGAAATTTACAGAAGTTGGTTATGTCGGGAGAGATGTAGAATCGATGGTGCGGGATCTGGTCGAGCTTTCCATCAATATGGTGAAAGCTGAAGAACAGGAAAATGTTCAGGCCAAAGCGGCGGAAATAGCCGAAGAAAGAGTTCTCGATCTTTTGCTTCCGCCCCGTCTCACGGAGAGAAAAGTCGGCGATATGCTCAGCGATCAAGACCGGACGGATGAAAGTGTGCCGGAGGATGATGAACAAGTTAGAAAAAATGATGCTTCCAGGGAAAAAATGCGTCGATGGCTGAAAGAAGGAAAATTCCATGAAAGAATGGTGGAACTGGAAGTTTCCGAACCGAGAAGCGGACCGATGATCGAAATATTTTCCGCGGCCGGCATGGAGGATATGGGACTCAATCTGAAAGATATGCTGGGCAATATGATGCCGCAGAAGAAAAAAAGAAGAAATGTGAAGGTTCCGGAAGCTCTTGAAATTCTGGAAGCGGAAGAAGCTCAAAAATTAATCGATATGGAAAAG
>JAJFTS010000068.1 GCA_021372815.1 Deltaproteobacteria bacterium
AAATTCAATGACTTCAATTAAATTGGTTGGAAAGCGCCACTTTTCCGCGAGCCAGCCGCCGACATCGGCGTGCGTTGCGTTAAATTGAATTTTTTCCGCATCAAAAATCGCTATCTTTTTTTCCTCGGCCTCTTTCATGGCATTTTCATATTCCTGGGCAAATTCGAGCGTCAAAATAACTTTGCCGATATCGTGCAAAAGGCCGGCAACCGATACTTCTTCAGGTTCTTTCAAGTTTTTCTTCTGAGCGATCACGCGGGAAGCAATAGCGACCGCCAGCGAGTGCTCATAAAGACCGCTCATCGTTTTCTGCATCAATTCAAAAACGGACACCCCCAGGAGCAGTCCCTTAATAACGTTCAATCCCAGGAGCATCGTCGCGTGAGAAACGGAAGCAATTCTCCCCGGAAATCCGTATATCGCGGAATTCACCATTTTCAGCACCTTGGTGGTCAAGGCCGGATCGTTGGAAATAAAGGCGCTGATTTCCACAATGGTGATTCGCGGTTTTTCTATAACGGAGGAAAGCCGCTTCAAAACAGCAGGCATGGTGGGCAGCGCATTGATATTTTCCACTTTGTGACGCAATACTTTCGGGTCCATTTTAGTTATATAGTCCTTCGATGTGTTCTTTGACAATTTTTTTAATGGAATTCATGAAGGGTTTGCCTTCAACCAGGGCGAATCTGGTTTCCAGATTGGCCAACGCGTCTTCCTTGGAAATCGTCTGAACCGGCGGACCGTCGATAAAGACACTGGGAATTTCCATATCCTGAATTCTTTCAACCCATTTTTCAGTAAGTACTGTGCCTTCACCCAGCATGACCATACCGTTGGGCGTCATAATGGGCTTGGCCAGTATCATACCGGGCTCAAGCTTGGCTACGGGAATTTTCGGCATTACTGAACTCCTTCTCTTGTCATATTGAATTCCATCAGGCGACCGTCTTTGTTGACCTGAAAATTTACGTAAAAGCCGGCTCACCCAATTCTTTATCAATCTGATCGGAATCAACGGCGTTAAACTGCAAAAGCCTTTTTAAGTGATAAAATGTTTCTTCATCCATCACCAGAAAAGAGGCTATGGTTTCATTATTTTTGGAGCGGAGAATTTTGGCTTCAATGCTTAAATGCACTTCTTTATTGAGACTGAGATCGATGGTACATTTTTCTCCGGCCTTGAACGTTTGCGGGCTGATGAAGTTGACCCCCGTCATGCTGATGTTGTTCGTTTGAACTTTTATTTTTTCCCCTCTAAGGAGGATATTCAATTCAAAACTAACTGGAACTCTTGTCCGCTTTCTTCGTTCCTTGGTCATGGACATCCCTCTCTGAAAAAACGCATAACACAGATAACACTAAAAAACATCAGTACTTACTTATGGTATTATATTTTCACAACTGCGAGTTTTGGTCAAGCTTGATTTTCCCCAAATCCGGAAAAATTATTTTTTCGTCTTCCATCCGATAACCGAGTACTTCAATATGTATCCGTTGCATGGGTTGAACATACCGGTTCATCTCATTTTCCGGCATCATTAGAAAGGCGGAGGGATGACCGGCCTGGAAGGATTTCTGCAAAAGCAATTTTGCCGCCGCGGCCAGCACGCTTTTTTCGCTGCTATTGTCACAAACAGCCAAAAGATGAGATATGCGGTCAGAGGCCGGCGGGATCAGGAATAATTCGGTATTCGCGTCATTGCCGATTTTAAACTTCCAGCGTCGCAGCAGCGCCGCCAGGTGACTGATAATCAAGTCATGATCGCAGGAACAGATCTCTTCGTCAACTGACGAAGAGGGCGGACTTCCGATAAGCTCCTCGCGAAAAGATACGTCTGAAAAATTGAGCGATGTTTGGGTCGAACAGGATGCGCCTGATTTCAGTTTTTCGATTTTTCCGACAAATTGAGTGGCTTGCAGCGCAAAACGACTGCTTCCGAGCGCTCCGATCACCGCAACCTGCGAAAGCGAGTCGCCATCTTCCAGCCAGGCCCAGATGCCGCGATAATTTTCTTCAAACAGGGATTTGCCGATTCCTTTTTTGCCGCCGCCGATTTTACCCCGGTGAATGACGTAGACACGATTCCACGCATCCCGGGCAAAAGCCGCGCCGGTTTTTCGGTCTATTCCCGCCCACGGAAAATTGATTTCCGCCGTTATCGGCAGGTTGCCTGCCGCCTGCGGTTTGCCCCTCCCAAAGGCGTTCCAGTAACGGACGCCATGGGTCGCCTGCGAAAAT
>JAJFTS010000072.1 GCA_021372815.1 Deltaproteobacteria bacterium
AAAAAGCCCGATATTACCATTGAACAACTGATGCGCCACATTCCGGGTCCTGATTTTCCCACCGCGGGCTTTATCAACGGCCGCGAAGGCATTCTGGCCGCGTATAAAACCGGCCGCGGCATCATCAAAATCCGGGCACGGGCGCTTATTGAAAAGAACGCCCGCAACGACAAGGAAAGCATTGTCATTACGGAACTGCCTTACCAGGTCAACAAAGCGATGCTGATAGAAAAAATAGCCGAACTGGTGCGCGACAAAAAAATATCCGGTATTGCCGATCTGCGCGATGAATCCGACCGCGAAGGCATCCGTGTGGTCATCGATCTCAAGCGTGATGAGAATTCCGCGATCATTCTCAATCAGCTCTATAAATTCACGCAAATGGAAGTTTCCCTGGGCATTATTATGCTGGCGATTTCCGACGGCCGTCCGCAGGTTTTCAATCTGAAGGAGGTTCTGGAGAAGTTCATCGCTTTCCGGCAGGAAGTGGTTGTCCGCCGCACCCGGTTTGAACTGGCGCGCGCCAAAGAAAGGGCGCACATTTTAGAAGGCTATATCATTGCCTTAAACAATATCGACGCGATTATTAAAGTCATCAAGGCGTCGAAAATGCCGGCGGAAGCCGCCGTGCAGTTATGCGCGAAATTCAAGTTGTCGGAAATTCAGGCCAAGGCCATTCTGGAAATGCGGCTGCAGCGCCTGACCGGTCTGGAAAGAGCAAAGATTGATGAAGAATACGCCGAAGTCACCAAACTCATCGCTTATCTGCAGGGGATTTTGGATGATCCGCAGAAGGTCCTGCAGGTGATTATTGACGAACTCAATGAAATCAAGGAAAGATACGGCGATGAACGCCGCACGGAAATCGTCGCCAGCTCCGAAGACATCAACATCGAAGATATGATTGTGGAAGAAGACGTGGTCGTCACGATATCGCATGCCGGTTACATCAAGCGCAACGCCGTCAGCCTCTACAAGAGCCAGCACCGCGGCGGCCGCGGCAAGGTCGGCATGGGCACCAAGGAAGAGGATTTTGTCGAGAAAATCTTCATTGCTTCCACGCATAATTATCTGCTGATTTTCACCAGCGCCGGCAAGGTATACTGGCTCAAGGTGTACCAGATTCCGCAGGCCGGGCGCGCCGCCAAGGGCAAGGCCATGGTCAACCTGATTAATCTTTCGCCCGGCGAAAAGGTCATGGCAACCCTGCCGGTGAGGGAATTCGTTGACGATAAATTTATCGTGATGGTTACCAAAAAAGGCATCATCAAGAAAACGGAACTTACTGCTTATGCCAATCCGCGTTCCGGCGGCATCATCGCCATTTCCATTGACGAAGGCGATGAACTGGTGGAAGTGCAGTTGACGATGGGCAATCAGGATGTCTTTATTGCGACCAGGCAGGGCATGGCCATTCGTTTCCAGGAAGACGACGTGCGCGACATGGGCAGAACAGCCCGCGGCGTGCGCGGCATCAGTTTGGATGAAGGCGATGAAGTTATCGGCATGGATATCCCGGCCCAGAACACTTTCATGCTCACCGTTTCCGAAAACGGCTTCGGCAAGTGCACGCCGGTGGATGAATACCGCGTTCAGTCGCGCGGCGGCAAAGGTACGATCAATCTGAAAACCGTCGAAAAAGTCGGCAATGTCTCCGGCGTTCTGCAGGTTGTCGGTGAAGATAACGTTATGCTGATCAGCAATGCCGGCAAGGTTATCAGGCTGAAAGTTCAGGAAATTCCCGTCAATCACCGCGTCACGCAGGGTGTGAAACTGATTGATCTGGAGCCCGAAGAAAAACTGGTCGGCGTAGCCCGCACCACTTCGGATTCCGAAGGCAAGGACGACGGCAATGGCGATGATGAAGCCGATGCCAGCGGTGAAGACAACGGCGCCGAAGAATAGTGAGTCCCAAATTTCAGAAGTGTAACGCACTGAAATTTGTTGGACGAACTATCCCCGAAGCGTAGCGAATGGGGATTTGAGCCAATCTGTAATGAGACTCGTTGAGATCGAATGAAGTGATGATCGAAACGTTAGTCGAATTATCCAATCCCGAGATGTCGGGATTGGATACTGTTAAAATAGAATTCTTAATCACGGGTACTATAGTACCCTCCGCTGTGCGGGATTGTTCGACTTACAAATTTCAATGCGCGACGCTTTTGAAATTTGAGTCTCACAACAAATAAGTTTTTATAAAAGAATAATTGCGTACACAAGTTTCAGCAAAGTAAGAGCTGAAACTTGTGGAGTTTTGTGTTCTTCCTTAAAATTGAACGTCAACGCGCTGTTGATAACTGATCTATATAAATAATGTACGGCAAATAACTAAACGAGGAAATATGACATACAGATGTATAACACAAGGAGACAGTAAATGAGCGCTGAGTATGAACTTGGAAAGAAGGCAATCGAAGGACTTGCGGCTTGGTTTGAAGTGCACAAAGGAACGCGTAACGAAGCAACAACAAGGCTCCATCTGATCGATCAACTTCTTTTTGAATGCCTCTGTTGGGATAGGCGTACTGACTGTATTTCAGAGGAACGCTTTGACGGTTTCTATGCTGATTATACGCTGATGTGCCCTAGGCGTATGCTAATCCTAGAAGCGAAAAAAGAGGGCGTATACTTCAATATCCCGGAAGGTCGTTCAAATCGCCAGAATTCGATTAAGACGCTCGTTAAGGACGTACCGGAACTCGGAGATGCTATTAAACAGGCAGCGGGTTATTGTCAGCAGCGCGGTACTCCATACGCAGCAGTTAGCAATGGACATCAGTTGGTTGCTTTTCTCGGGAGTAGGGATGATGGCCTTTCACCAGAGGAAGGTCGCGCGTTCGTTTTTGAATCAACAGCGGCGCTGGTTGAAGATTTCCATACACTTTGGAATATATTGTCTAAACCCGGCGTTGCAGAGAGAAACCTGCACAAGCGGTTAGTATCTCCCGACACACCGATCCTACCTAAGAAACTTTCTGAGTTGATTGCTCCGTTTCCCGGAGTTAAGAACCGCAATGTAATCCAAACAGACCTTCAGATTCTCGCAGACTTGATTTTCGAGGATATTATCAGTGCCCATGAGCTTGAAGATGAATTCCTCGAAGAATGTTATTGCCAGAGTGGGGCATTATCGCAGTACGCGCTAGTTAGCAAAGAGCTTCTCGCAAGCAGATACACGGCTCTCTTTGAGGGTTTAATAAAAGCACCCCAACTTGTGCCCGCAACAACGAAGAAAGGTATTTCAGAGGAACTCGTCGCTGAAAGCTTTGCGAAACGACCTGTCCTACTTATTGGCGATGTCGGCGTTGGCAAGACAATGTTCTTCAGGCACTTTATCAGAATTGACGCAAAAGAAGTTTTTGAAGATGCTCTAGTTCTATACGTGGATTTCGGAACCCAAGCAGCTTTTACTAAAGATATCCGTGATTATGTGGCGGACGATATTGCGCGACAACTCCGTGAAGACCACAACGTTGATATTCACGACAGGTCCTTCGTACGGGCTATCTATTACTTGGAATTGGAGCGTTTTGAAAAGGGCCTTTATGGGGCTTTGCGCGATGCCGATCCGACACAGTACAAAATTAAAGAGATAGAATTCCTCGAGGGCAAACTTAAAAACACAGAGCAGTTTCTTCAGGATGCATTGACGCATATCGCCAAAGGGCGCCGCAAGCAGGTGGTAGTCTTTCTTGATAATGCAGACCAACGATCCGATGAGATTCAACAACAGGTCTTTATCCTTGCGCAGGCAATGGCAGCTCAGTGGCCTTGTGCCGTGTTCCTCGCCCTTCGGCCGGAAACATTCCAGCGCTCTAAGGAATGCGGAAGTTTAAGTGCCTATCATCTTAAGGCCTTCACCGTATCCCCTCCCAGAATTGACGAAGTTCTCATTAAGAGATTGTCCTTTGGCATTGATCTAGCATCAGGGCGGTTTCCAGTTACGTCGCTTCCACGTGGCATTATGGTAGGCTTCGAGAGGGTAGGTACATTTCTTAAAATCGTCAAACACTCTGTCGAAAACTCTAACGAAATTGTGGAAGCAGTCGATAATCTTTCTGGCGGCAATGTTCGTCTTGCGTTAGAATCTGTTAGGCGGCTTATTAGTAGCGGACATATCGATACTAGAAAGATCATGGAAATATACGATAAAAAAGGGCATTACCTTATACGCCTTCATGAATTTTTGCGCACCGTAGTATTTGGCGATTGCGTCTATTATGATCCTAACTCATCTCCTTTAGACAATGTGTTTAATTTGATGCATCATGATCAGAAGGAACACTTCTTAGCACTGATCATCTTGCAATTTGTTTTCTCAGAAGGGAAACGATCACGTACGCATGGCTTTATTGATCTCAATAAAATTTATGATTTTACTTCCTCCTTAAGCTTTCAAGCAACACAGATTGATTCGTGCTTGGCGCGGCTTTGCTCCAAGCGCTTGGTAGAAACTGCAGGTAGAGTAAAACCGGATGCCAGCAATATATCGACCAGTGCGATAAGGATTACCACTATTGGCGCTTACCATTTACTTCGTCTGCCAGGAATGTTCACATATCTCGATGCGATTGTTACAGATACCCCAATCTTAGAGACCACCTTTCGTGATCAGCTTCATGATTGTACAGATATCCATGACCGCTTGAAAAGGGGAGAAGTTTTTCTTGACTATCTTGATTCAAGTTATGCTGGTCTCGATTCTTCCAGTTGTGGATATGAATGGCCTAGAACTTCGTTGGCTGTGCGGAACAACATCCGTGAAATTCGGTCTATGATTTCGCGTTGAGAATAAAGCATCGGAGAACGTAGGGGACGTACTTCAAAATATCAAAATAAAAGAGGCTCATGTAGGAAATTAAATGAAATAATGGGGACGGTTCTATTTAATGTTAAGTTATTGTAACTGTTCAACAATACGATAATGCCGATTATTAAGTTCCATCTCCGCTTGTCATGACCGCTGCCTCGGAATTCGGGGGACATAACACTTAATTGGGTCGAAGCCCTAATAGCACAGATTCATATAAACAATGTTACGATAGTAATAGCGATATTTTTTCCCATACATCATATGAGAGGATGAATTATATGATTTTGAGAATTTTATTCATCTGCAGCTTGGCTCTTTTGTTTCCAATGAATGTCACAGCAAATTCAGATTTTTGCAGTGATACAGGTGTAACCATAGATAATGTGACTTCAGGCCAAACAAAAGTTGGGAGAACGTAGGGGACGTACTTCAAAATATCAAAATAAAAGAGGCTCATGTAGGAAATTAGGTTCAGCCACTGATTTCTTAGCAAAATTCAGCTGTCTTCACAAAAATTAGTGGCTGTTGTCCCCGATTAAATCGGGCATATCCACGACCACAGATTTTTTTAGTCTCATACACTTCTTTTCAATTTCCTACCCTAACCATATTGTTGTTTGACATAATAGCACTGTCGGGCATATAATTAATTAATTTGGAATATAATTCCCCTCTGCAGAGGGTTTGTCGTAACCATAAGGATAAATTATATAAACATTATGAATGATCCCGTTAAAATAACACCTCCCTTCGATTACATCAAAAAATTTTTTTGGAATACTCCAAACGCCATGACTATTTCTTTGGCAAAAGACGGCACTTATGTGGACGTAAATGAATCTTTTGCGAAAAGCATGGGAGTGTCGCGTCAGGAAATAATCGGAATGACATCCACAAATATGGGATGGATAACCCTTGATCAGCGATCAGTGCTTGCCAATGAAATTTTAAAAAACGGAATCGCGGAAAATGTTGAATTGGAAGGAAAAGTTCAGGGGAAACCACTATTAGGATTGTTTAATTCGACTCCGATATCGATTAATAAGAAAGCGATGTGGTTGACAGTTATAACGAACCTCACTGCGATGAGAAGAGCCCGGGCTTATAATGAAAATATTCTTTTGAAATCATTAACCGCCATTGTCGGAACCGGTGTTGTTCTGATACGAGTCAACCGCAAGCGGGATCCGGACATATTTTTTATTAATGAAGAAGCGAAAAGAGCCCTCCGCAAACGACCGATAAAGAATTTAATGGATGTTCTTTTCAGAGAAGGATCGACGTATTTGACGAATGATAATGAATTTTATCATGCCAAAATGATTTCCACGAATTGCAGTTCTCCCTTGCAAATCATTTTGACGGAACGCATGCCCGATACCCTGTTCATTAAGGAGAAGCTGAAGCAAAATGAGCTGACGCCAAGACAGAGGGAAGTCGCCTACCTGGCATCTATCGGTCTCTCCAATAAAGAGATCGCCGAGAAACTATTTATCTCGGAATACACGGTTAAGGATCATTGCAAAGAGATTTATCAGAAAATCGGCATCAGTAAACGAAGCCAACTGACCCTCAAAATATTAAGCTGCAAAGACGGCAACGTGGAATCGGGAAATTAGGAACAGCCACTGATTTCTTAGCAAATTTTGGCTGTCTTCAAAAAAATTAGTGGCTCTCCCCGATTAAATCGTACGACACTTGTCCAATCAGCAATATTCAGTTATACTTTTCCCATGTCTAACTACAAATTTTTTGATCATACCGCTGATATCGGTGTTGAGATAGCGGGGCGGACTAAAAAACAGCTGTTTGTGAATGCCGCCACGGCTTTGTTTGATGTGATGATTGAGCACAAAACAGGCAGGACAACAGCAAAACAGCGGAAACAAGTAACCGTCGAAGGCGCGGATGTTGCCGATTTACTGATCAATTTTTTGCGGGAACTGCTTTATCTGTTTAATGGTGAAAAATTCGTAATGGACCGTTGCGAAATTATTAATTTCAACAATACGGAAATAGCGGTACAATTGACTGGGGAAAAATTCAATAACACAAAGCAATTGATTAAAACGGAGATCAAGGCGGTAACCTATTCGGGCTTGACCGTGGAAAGACAAAAAAATCATTGGAAGGCGAGAGTTATCTTTGACGTATAGCAACGTTCTTGAATAGATGTCATGCCGGCGCAGCCCGGCATCCAGTATTATTTATTCCTGGATTCCCGCCTTCGTAACCTAAAGGTCATCAACGACGGGAATGATAAAGAAAAAAAGGAATGACGGAAAAGGGGCGATAATATTTGAAGAGACTGCATTATGTCTGATATTAAACTAGAAAAATTAGATGACAACCGGTGGCTGCTTCCTCAAACAGGGGAAATGCGCGTGCCGGGGATTATCTACGCCAATGAAAAAATCTATCAGCTTTTAAAAGGCGACGAAAGCGCCAGGCAGGTGGCTAATGTCGCGCATCTGCCGGGCATCATGAACTTTTCTCTGGCGATGCCTGATGTCCACTGGGGTTATGGTTTTCCCATCGGCGGCGTGGCGGCCTTTGATTTGGATAGCGGCATTATTTCTCCGGGAGGCGTCGGCTACGACATCAACTGCGGCTGCCGTCTGATGATCACCGATTTAACTCTGGGAGAAATTAAGACCAGGCTGGATGATTTAACCGTCGCTTTATATCAGCATATACCATCCGGTGTGGGTTCGACCGGTTCGGTGAAATTGTCGGGCAAGGATCAAAAAAAGGTGCTGGAGGAAGGCGCAGCCTGGGCAATAAAAGCCGGATTCGGTTTGCAAGAAGACCTGGAAACAACGGAAGACGGCGGCGCGATGGTTGGCGCCGATCCCGAACAGATATCGGCACGGGCACTGGAACGCGGCAAACAGCAGTTGGGCACGTTGGGTTCCGGAAATCATTTTCTGGAAATCGAAGTTGTGCAGGAAATCTTCGATGAAGCGGCGGCGCGCGCGTTCGGTTTGCGCAAAGGTCAGATTGCCGTCATGATTCATACCGGGTCGCGCGGCCTGGGTTATCAGATTTGCGATGATTATTTGGCGTTGATGGTGAAGCACGCTAACGAGACGGGCATAGTGCTTCCGGACAGACAGCTGGCCTGCGCGTATCTTAATTCGGGAAGAGGGAAAAACTATCTGGCCGCCATGGCCTGCGGCGCCAATTATGCCTGGGCCAACCGGCAAATTCTTATGCACCGCACCCGCGAAGTATTTGAAAAGACGCTGCGCATGTCGCCGCGTGATGTGAACATGAAGCTGGTGTACGATGTCTGCCACAACATTGCCAAAATTGAGGAATTCAATATCGGCGGAACAATAAAAAAACTTTGCGTCCACCGCAAGGGAGCAACGCGCGCTTTTCCCGCCGGACACGAGGCAGTTCCGGAGCGTTATAGAAATGTCGGTCAACCGGTGCTCATTCCCGGTGATATGGGAACCGGCTCCTATGTACTGGTCGGTCAGGAGAAAGCGATGTCGGAGACCTTCGGCAGCGCCTGTCACGGAGCGGGCAGGGTGATGAGCCGGTCGCAGGCGATCAAAACCAGCCGGGGACGCTCCATTGCCCGCGAGCTCGCGCAAAAAGGTGTTTTGGTGATGGCGGGTTCCAAAGGAACGCTCAGCGAAGAAATGCCCGAAGCATATAAAAATGTGCAGGAAGTTGTGCAGGTGATGCACGATTCGGGAATTGCCAGGAAAGTGGCGAAGTTGAAGTCGATTGCCTGCATCAAAGGGTGATAACTCCGTAAAACGCCCAGATACTGCGTTGTGCTTCAGCCCTCGTTGTTGCAGCGTACGCCTAAAGTACGCCTCACTCCTCGGGCTTTGCACGCCTTGCCTCTGGACATTTTACGAAGTTATCAAAGTTAAGGTAAAGACGGCCTTCATGCGGCTACCTCAATGTAATTGCAGCGAAGCCGTCACTGTTTGTCATGCCGGACTTGACCCGGCCATGGTGCTCTTTAGAGTAAATCCAGGAAAATTATTATGGATTCCCGCCTGCGCGGGAATGACGATCAAAAATTAACTGTCCTGTGGAAAAAATCATTGAGCTGTTGTAAGAAGAGGGGACAATTAATCAGGGAGCGCAAAATGACCGAAATCATTTTTGACGAAAATGAAGACTGGGAAAAACGAATACTGTGCAGCGATGAGACCTGTATTGGCACAATCGGTCCCGACGGCAGGTGCAAGGAATGCGGCAGGGTTTATGAAGGAGACCTCCCGGCGGAAAGTAACGCAAAAGAAGTGGAAACCGTGACGACGAGTGAACAAGCACAATCTTCTATTGATGAGGAACCTGTTGATGATTGGGATAAACGCATTTTGTGCAGCGACGGATCCTGTATCGGAGTGATCGGCCCTGACGGCAAGTGCAAGGAATGCGGGAAACCGCTATAATCAGAGATAAATTATGCCTGTTGAAAAAACAAAAACAACTCAAAGAATATTATTTGTTTTTCGATCCATTCCGCTCGTGGTGCGCAAAGCGATTTTTTTAACCGTTTTTTTTCTTTTTTATCATCTGGGGACCAAGAATCGCTTAATAGCCCTGTATAATTTGCGGCGATCGTTTCCGGAAAAGGACACCAAAGAAATAGTTAGAATTGCCAAAGGTGTTTACCGTCATTTTGCCATTGTGGCCGCTGAATTTTTCGACCTGCCTTATATTGACAAAAGCAACATTCACAAATGGGTTGATGTGGAAGGCCTGGAAAATTTTCAGGAGGCCGATGCCAAGGGCAAAGGCATGCTTTCAATCGTTGCTCATTTTGGTAATTGGGAACTGATGACTATTGCCGGTCCTATTTACCTCAAGCCTTTTTATATCGTTTACCGTCCACTGGATAATCCGGTTATTGATAACATGGTTGAATACGTGCGGACCATGCAGGGAAATTTCCTGATTCCCAAGGGGGGGTCGGGAAAAAAGATTGCGGAATTATTAAAGGAAAATCACTTAATTGCTATTCTCAGCGATCAGAACGTTGCCGCGTCGGAGGGTGTTTTTGTTGATTTTTTCGGCCGTCCCGCGTGTTCCGGCGTGGGCCTGGCGGTCATGGCCATGCGTTCCGGAGCGCCGATACTGCCGGCGTTTATGGCCAGGCAGAAATCGGGAAAATACAAGCTGATCCTGAAACCCACCATTGAGGCTGTTTGCACGGACAATTATGAAGCGGACCTGGTGGTCAATACCCAGCGCTTTACAAAAATCGTAGAAGAAGTTGTTCGTGAATATCCCGAACAGTGGTTCTGGTTTCACCAGCGCTGGAAAACAAAGCCATGGCAGAAGAAGAAAATGTGAATAATCATTAGTGACTAGTGGCTGGTGGATAGTGGATAGTAAAAAAGGTGGATGAAATTTCTCATCCACCTTTTTTTTGTGATAACATGAGCGTCAGGGCATTAATAATTAAGCGTTGTGTTCTTAAAACTTCTGAGTTGATATCCTTAATAACATTGTAAAACGCCCAGAGGCAAGGCGTGCGAAGCCGCAGGAGTGAGGCGTACTTTTTACGTACGTCACAATAAGCTTGCCCCGGCGAAGGCCGGGGAGGACTGAAGCGCAATCCTGATTCTATCGGGACATACCATGGTGCCCTTTGGGGTATGGGTGTTTTACGGTGTTATCAGTCCCACGATGCTGCGCACCGGGGATAGTTCCACTGGCGCTTCGAACTTCGCTTGTTTTAAAGGAACTCACATCCCCATCCGCTACGCTTCTGAAGCTTGGGTTTCATTAAAATTCGTAAAGTTTATTTCCCGGAATAACCGTAAAGTTATTCTTCGTCAGAACTTCGATGGCTTTTTCGGGCGCGTCGAAGCGGAAGATGATTACGGCGTTCTGACCGCTTTTTTCCACGAAGGCGTAAAGATATTCCACATTGATGCCTTCCCGGGCAACAACTTCCATGATGCTGTGCAGTCCGCCCGGTTTGTCGGGGACTTCCACGGCGACAACGGGCGTTTTGCTCACT
>JAJFTS010000088.1 GCA_021372815.1 Deltaproteobacteria bacterium
TTTCCGATAGAAGTCTGGAATCACAAAGAAGCCGATTCCCGGGCGGTTGTCGAACAGATTGTTGCCGGATCGCTGGTAGAAAAGAAGTTTTTTGACCATGTGACCGATGTGGAAAGCCTGCAAAAGCAAATCAACGAAAACGAAGAATTACGCAACGTCAAGAATGAATATTTTTCCAAATTGCGTATGCTTACTTTTTCCGATCCGGACTTGAGCAAAAGGATGGGGAATCTGGCTAACATTGATGCGTTTTTGCTGGTCTCCGTTGAAGAGTGGAAATATACTGCCCAAGGTGATAATAAGACGGCACAGGTTGCTTTGAACATGGAATTGTATGATGCCTCCAACGGGAAATTAATGTGGAAAGCCGGTCATTCCATTATCGATGAGTATGTTTTAATAAAACCGGAATTACCTAAAGTCGCCCGTGATGTTGCCCGTAAAATGATCGATTATATGCCGCATTAAACGGGATAAAATAGAAAATTTAACCTTAATAGGGAGATGTACCATGAAGGAAGAAGTACAGAAGGCTATTGATCTTATCAGACCAGGCCTGCAGGCGGATGGGGGAGACGTGGAACTTGTGGATGTCAGCGCGGACGGAATCGTCAAGGTAAAACTGACCGGCGCCTGTCGCGGCTGTCCCATGTCCCAGATGACCTTGAAAATGGGAATAGAAAAAGCGATAAAAAAGCAGATACCGTCGATCAAGGAAGTTATTGCCGTTTAAATAATATTGGCGGCAGTAGTTAGTGAAAATATTCCAGTTTTGATAAACAATGATTTCCTGACCGCAGCCTGGTCAGGGCGTTTTTGTTTTGTTGAAATAATTATTTTAAAAAGGAGCATGAAAAATTATGGCCCATGTGATTACCGACGAATGTATAGCCTGCGGTTCTTGTGAAAGCGAGTGCCCGAAAGGGGCAATTTCCGAAGGGGAAGATAAGTATGTTATCGACCCTAAGCTTTGCGATGATTGCGGAACTTGCGCCGACCAATGTCCGGTGGAGGCGATCGTACCCGGCGACAGCAAATAATTTTTTAACGGTAAAATATTAAACTGGGAATAAATCTTCTCTCGGGCAGATGTATTCCCAGTTTTCCTTCTTGATCATTAAGAATCGCGGCTTGCCTTTCGGATAAGTTTTGTTGTTTGGTAAAAGTTACAACGACAGTTTTTTAAGAAATCTTGTTGAATAGGATTTTTAGTCAGTGGGAAAGTTAATTACCTTTGAGGGCATTGAGGGTTCCGGAAAGTCAACTCAGATAAAACTGGTTGCCGAATATCTGAGCAGGAAGAATGTTGAACTTGTTGTTACGCAGGAGCCTTCCGGAACCGACATCGGCAGAAAAATCGGGAGTATTCTTTTCAACCGGGGGCATGGTCATCTCTGCGCGGAAGCGGAGATGTTTTTGTTTTGCGCCGCCCGGGCGCAGCATGTCCGGGAAATCATTATGCCGGCCCTGGAACAGAATAAAGTCGTTTTGTGCGATCGTTTTTCCGACGCCACTTATGCTTATCAGGGATTCGGGCGCGGTCTCAATCAGGAATTCATCAGGCTGATGAATGACTATTCGGCGATGCTTTTAAAGCCGGATCTGACGCTGTTATTCGATTTGCCGGTGGAAATCGGGCTGGAGAGAGCGACGGCGCGCAACAACAAGCTGAAAGAACCCGCGGCGACTGACAGGTTTGAAAGAGAGAATATGGATTTCCATCGGCGCATCCGGGAAGGTTATCTTGATATTTTAAAAAGAGAACCGCAGCGCTTCCGTCTGATTGATGCCGGCCGCGATGTTGAAGCCATTCAGAAAGAAGTACGCCGCTGCATCGGTGATTTTATAAATCTGTGCGATTAATCTTTGGAGAACTTTCTTTTTAGTTATGTCATTCGGCGATATTTACGGTCACGAAAAGAAAATAGAAATTCTCCGCATGACTTTGACGCAAAAGCGGATCGGACACGCTTATCTCTTCAGCGGTATTCAATCCATCGGCAAAAGAACTTTAGCCCTGGAATTTATCAAGGCCATCAACTGCGAGAAAGCTGATGCTCTTCACGATTCCTGCGGCGAATGTGCTTCCTGCCGGAAAATCCGGCACGAAAGCCATCCCGACGTTTTTTCCGTGGAAGCCGACGGCCAGTTCATTCGCATTGCCTCCATCCGTCAGATTCAGGAACGGACGAAATGTAAACCCCTGGAAGCGAGAAAAAGAGCTTTTATTATTGACGATGCCGATAAAATGAACGAAGAAGCGGCGAATGCTCTTTTAAAAATGCTGGAAGAACCGTCGCCTTCCAATATCTTGATTCTGGTTACGACCCGGCCTTACTCCATGCTTCAGACGATCATTTCCCGCTGTCAGCACATGCGTTTCAATCCCCTTGCTTCCGAAGCAGTGGCCCGGTTTCTTGTCGCCCGGGCGGGCATGGATAATCAAAAAGCAGCGCTTTTGGCGGCCTTATCCGGAGGTTCTGTCGGCAACGCACTGGAACTCAATAAGGAGGATATTGTTGCTTATCGAACGGAATTGTTAACTCTGCTGTCCCGGACCAGTCGAGAAGATCCTTTCAGCCTGATTAATTTTGCGTCCTTTCTGGGACAGAAGAAAAAAGAAATCCGTCAGGGGCTGAATATTCTGAACTCTTTTTTCCGCGATGTTCTGATTTTCAGGGAAGTCGGGAAAAAAGAGATATTGATCAATCAGGACAAATCTTCTTTTGTTGCAGACTGCGCCGCAAGATTATCCGGCGAACAAATTCTTCAGAATATGGCGCAGATAGAAAAGGCGGGGAATATCATAGAACAAAATGTCAACAAATCATTGACTTTGGAAACAATGGCATTTAAGTTGAATTATTAATTCATAGGTAGGATGCAAATTGCTGGTAAATATTATTGGAGTAAAATTTAAAAAAGAAGGCAGAATCTATAATTTCAGCGCAGCCGATCTTATTTTGCATAAAAACGATCAGGTGATCGTCGATACCGATAACGGTCTGGCGCTGGGCGTGGTTGTTACGGACGTGAAAAGATGTCCGCAGTCCGAAGCGCCGGCTAATCTGAAAAAAATCATCCGCAAGGTAACGGCGGAAGATCTGCAGGTCAAAGAGGAAAACGACAAGCTGGAAAAAGAGGCCTGGAAGTTCTGTGTGGAAAGAATTCAGAAAAGAGAGCTTTCCATGAAGCTGGTGGATGTCGATTGCCTTTTTGAAAGAAACAAAATAATTTTTTACTTTACAGCGGAAAGCCGGGTGGATTTTCGGGAACTGGTTAAAGATCTGGTGCAAAAGTTCAAGATGAGAATAGAACTGAAACAGATCGGCGCCCGTCAGGAAACACGCATTACCAAAGGAATCGCCGTTTGCGGCCGGATGGTGTGCTGTGCGGGGATCCTCCAGAATCTGGAGAGGGTGACGGTGAAAATGGCCAAGGAACAAAGCATGTCGCTGAACCCGGAAAAAATTTCCGGCTTATGCGGCCGCCTGATGTGCTGTCTGGCTTTTGAATATGACGGATACGCGGGCAAGAAAAAATGTCCCAAAGCTGCTAAAGCTCAGTGCCGTGAAGCGGACGCACTGGAAGAAAAGCAGACGTTGGATCTGGAAAAAATGGATGAGAAAGAAACCTTTCAATAATTAGCACGGAGACTCTTTGATATGCCTAAATCATTTTATATAACGACGCCGATATATTACGTTAATGCTTCGCCGCATATCGGGCACGCCTATACGACGATTGTTGCCGATGTTCTGGCCAGATATCACCGGATGATCGGAGATGAAACTTTCTTTGTTACGGGCACCGACGAACACGGTGATAAAATCGCGGAAGCGGCACAAAAGGCCGGGATCACCCCTAAACAGTACGCCGATAATATCAGCGGGCAGTTTCGCGCGCTCTGCCCGGAGCTTTCCATTTCCAATGATTATTTCATCCGGACAACCGATGCCAATCATATGGAAACAGTGCGGTATATTCTGCAGAAGGTTTACGATGCCGGTGATATTTATTTCGGCAGTTACGGCGGTTACTACTGTTTCGGTTGTGAAAGATTTCTGACGGAAAAGGAAATTGTGGACGGTAAATGTCCCGAGCACGGCCGGGAACCTCAGTATATCGAGGAAAAAAATTATTTTTTCAAAATGAGCAAATATCAGGATTGGCTGATTGATCACATCAGGAAGAATCCTGATTTTATCCGGCCGGAAAGGTATAGAAACGAAGCGCTGGCCTTTTTGCGCGATCCGCTGGAAGACCTCTGCATATCGCGTCCCAAAACCCGCCTGGAATGGGGCATCACACTGCCGTTTGATGAAAATTACGTGACCTACGTCTGGTTCGACGCTCTGATTAATTACGTCACCGCGCTGGGCTATCCCGACGGGAAAAATTTTCAAAAGTTCTGGCCGGTGGCCGAGCATCTCATCGCGAAAGATATTCTGAAGCCGCATGGCATCTACTGGCCGACGATGCTCAAGTCGGCAGGTATCGAACCCTACCAGCACCTGAATGTTCACGGTTACTGGAATTCGGATCAAAGCAAAATGTCCAAAAGCCTCGGCAATATTGTCCGGCCGCTTGATCTGAAGGATAAATACGGTCTGGACGCTTTCCGTTATTTCCTTTTGCGGGATATGGTTTTCGGTCTGGATTCCAATTTTTCCGAAGAAGCGTTTGTCGGGCGGTTAAACTCCGATTTGGCCAATGATCTGGGCAATCTGGTGAGCCGTACCATTACCATGGCCATCAAGTCTTGCGATGGAAAGGTGCCGGAAGTGAGTCCCCAGCAAAAAGATCCGGCGCTCCGGGAAGCCGCGCTGAAAACGGTTGAGGAAGTCGAAACGAGTTTTAAGGATATGTCCCTGCATAAAGCATTAATTGCCATCTGGGATTTTATCAATATCACCAACAAATATATTGTCGAGAATGAACCGTGGAGTTTGGGAAAAGACCCGGCCAATAAAGAAAAATTAACGGGGATCATGTACAATCTTCTTTCGGCGCTGCGCGCGATAGCCATTCTGCTTTCGCCTTTTATGCCGCTGACTGCGCAGAAGATTCTCCGGCAGATCGGCGTTCCGGATGATCAGATCCTGAACCTGGAAAGTATCAAAAAGGATGATGCTTTAAAGGCGGGAAGTCCCTTAACCCGCGGTGAATCGCTGTTTCCCCGCATTGTTCAGGAGAAGGAAAGCAAACCTCCGGAGACAAACGCTGCGTTGACAGATCTGAAACCGGAAATTGATTACGAAGAGTTCGCGAAAGTGGATTTGCGTGTGGCCAGAATTCTGGCGGCGGAAGCCGTGCCCAAATCCAGTAAACTGCTGAAGCTGAAGATTGATATCGGTGAAGAACGCACCATAGTTGCCGGCATCGGTAAGGATTATAAACCGGAAGAACTTATCGGCAAGCAAATCGTTGTTGTGGCCAATTTAAAGCCGGCCAAATTAATGGGCGTGGAATCCCGCGGCATGCTTCTGGCGACCGATACGGATAAAGGACTGACGGTTCTGGCCTTCGACCGCGAACCGAAAACGGGAGGGAAGATCCGGTAACCGCTCTCCTGAAAGAAGAGCGGTCCACCTTTTTTTATTGCCGGAAACTAATTATTGAGAAGTTTCTCAATAGCGGAAACGTCGAAGCCGTCCACGACCTGGCCTTTAATGTAAAACAGCGGAGTTCCTCTGACTCCCACCTGCGAAGCAAGCTGCATGTGCGCTTTGACGGTTTCATCGACTTTTTTATCCGTGCAGGCGGTAAGTTGAGCGTTATTATCAAGCTTCCCGTTCATTGCATCATCATACGTTTTCAGTACATCTTTTGAACATAAGATATGTTTGATCTTGCCCGCCGATTCTTTGGACAGAGGGAAGAACAAAATGTTCAAGGTTACGTCTTTGCGCTGTGAAAAGAACTTATATGCCTGACGGCAGTGGTAACAGTTGGGATCCATAAATTCCACCACGACAGTTTTCCCGTTGCCGATTTTTAAAGCGCTGTCCAGAGGCAGCTTGGCCATCTTTTGCGCCACCTTTTTCAGATAACTTTCACGGGTGATATTGACACCGTTTTTGGAAACTATGGTGCCGTAAAGAATGACGTCGTCCTTCGGCAGATAATAGTAAAGCTGATTGCCCGTGTATACTTCATATACCCCTTTCACCGCCGTGGGTGTTATGCTTTCGAAGTTATTTTTGGGAAAGCTTTTTTTGAATTGTTCTTCTATGGGTGAGTTTTTAGCAAAAGCCCAGACCGGAAAAATAAAAAGAATCAATAAGAAAACCGCCGTTAATTTTTTCACTGTCTGCCTCCTTTTTAAAAGATGCTTGAGTATAAATTTAATTCATACGCCTGTCAAGGTTGGCCGGTATATTCTGCTGTTTCGTATTTGGAACAAACGAGGGCCTGACTTTTCTGAGAAGATTTTTGTAAGATTAGAATCTCATGCCATCTGATAGCCCTTTTCCCGGAACAGTTTTATGCACGTCTCTACGACCCTGCAATCGTAGAGGATCCCGGCGTTATTTTCAATTTCCGCCAAAGCGATTTCTATTCCCAGCGCCGGTCTGTAGGGACGATAAGAGACCATGGCTTCAACCACGTCCGCGACAGCCAGAATGCGTGATTCGATCAGAATATCTGTTCCTTTGAGCCCCAGTGGATACCCCGAACCGTCTATGCGCTCATGGTGCTGGTGGACGATATCGGCCAGCGGCCAGGGCGATTCAACTTCTTTAATGATGTCGTAACTGTAGCGGGGGTGATTTTTGACAAAAGAAAATTCGAGGTCGGATAAAATTGCCGGTTTGCACAAAATTTCCGACGGCACCGAGATTTTTCCGATATCGTGAATGGCGCCGGCCATCCGGATGGCTTCAATTTTGTCATGAGGAAGCTTCATCTCGGTGGCAATGGCGCGGGCGAGATCGGCAACTCTTTTCTGATGACCGGCCATGTAAGGATCTTTTGCTTCCGAGGCGGTGCCCAGAACCTGAATGGTTATTTTTACCGATTGCCGCAGGTTTTCCAGGGTCTGGCTGAGTTTTTCTTCCGCCTGCCTGCGCAGGGTGACGTCCTGATAAATAACCTGGGACTGTTTGTTTCCGTTCCAGAAAATTTCCTTGCGAAAAACGTGAAGATGACGGATTTCGCCGTCTTTTCTCACGATGCTTATCTCATATTCGGAAGGGCCGGTTTCACCCTTCAGTCTTTTAGATTTTCTTATCTGATATTCAGCGTAGCTTTCCGAAGTATAACGTTCTTTCAGAGGCGTGTTGATGAGTTCCTCAACATTGTCGTACCCATATATATCCAGGATGGCGCGGTTGGCGTAAAGTGTTTTGCCTTCAATGGACGATATGCGCACGCCCAAAGGAGATTCATCAAGGGAGACACGGAAGTTTTCTTCACTTCTTTTCAAAGCATCTTCCATTTGCTTGCGTTCGTTAATGTTTCTGCTTACGCCCAGAATTTGCACAGGATTTCCGATCTCGTCTCTGATGAGACTAAAATTGCATTCTCCCCATACGGTGCGACCGTCCCTGCAGCAGAACTCCAGTTCCAGAGAACGTTCCAGGACATAATCCGGGGAAGCGTTCAGCGCTTTGGGCATTTCATGGGAAAAAAAATCCATCGCTGTCTCAAAAGATGCTGCCGTTAACAGATTATTCAGTGGAAGAGTTTTGAAATCATCCGGGGTATATCCCATTAATTTTTCCACAGAGGGGCTGATATAGGAAATTTTTAAATTCAGGTCCATAAGCCACACATAGTCTTTCGTGTGATCGGCGAGAAGGCGGTACTTTTCTTCGCTTTGTCTTATCGCCTCTTCCCCCTTTTTTCTTTCAGTGATATCATGCGCAATTCCTCTGAACCCTTTCGGTTTGCCTGATGAATTCTTTAATAGAAATATAGAACCTTCAATATCTCTTTTGGTTCCATCTTTTCTTATGATCTGCCAGTGAAAATCCCTGGAGGGCTCTCCTGTTTCGTATATCCGTCTACAAATATGGAAAAGTTTTTTTGAATATTCTTGATCGGAGAAGTTTAAACTATTTATCCGCATTAATTCTTCTCTGGAATAACCAAGTTGCCTGCAGATTACATCATTAAGAAAAGTATAATTGCCCTTTATATCTGTTTCCCAGTATCCTTCCTGCATATTGTCCAGAATGGTCCGGTATTTTTCTTCACTCTGGCGCATCAATCCTTCTGTTTGTTTTCGTGCAGTGATATCGCGGTCGAAGGCGAGACAGTAGAAGCGTCCTTTGTATTCAAAATAGTTGCATGTCGCTTCCACGGGAAAGAATGCTCCGTTTTTTTTGCGGTGACTGGATTCGAAAGTCAAAAACCGATGCTTTTTAAGTTCATCCACATGAGCCAACCAGGCATCAGCCGGAAAATCAGGATCAATGTCGTGGATGGTCATGGTGAGCAACTCTTCTCTCGTATAGGCCAGAGAAGCCAGGGAAGCATCGTTGGCATAAATTATTTTCGCGGAATCATCGAGCCATAGTATATTGTAAGAAGCGCGATCCATGGCGAATTGGGTCATGATCAAGTTATCTTCGGTGTTCTTACGCTTAGTGATGTCATGCATGTTGATGACCACGGCTTCCACAACGTTATCATGCACCAGGTTGCTTGCCGCTCCATCGAATATCCGCCAGCTTCCGTCTTTATGACGCAGCCGAAGTTCATTTTTTATAACAGGAGCATTGGTGTCGTTAAATAAAATATCGGCGGCATCGGTTACAATTTTCATGTCATCCGGATGAATAAGCTCAAAGCCGGAGGAGCCGATTCGTTCTTCAACCTTATATCCCAGAATCTTTTCCATTGCCGGATTTTCGTAAAGGACAGCTCCTCTCGTGTCAGCCAGAACGATTATATCCGAAGATTGTTCGGCAAATGACCGGAACATCTGTTCCTCGCGACGCAGTTTTTCTTCAGCCTTCTTGCGTTCCGTGATATCCCGGCCTTCTCCGAGAATATATAAAGGATTTCCGTTTTTATCCTGGATAAAACTTAAGGTGGCCTCAAACGGAAAAATATGTCCGTCTTTATGGTAAACTTCCAATTCTAAAGAAATAGCATAGGAAGGCGGCGGCGGATTTTCCGAGGCCTTGGATATTTCGATGGAAAAAGTTTCCAGAACTAATTTCAAGGAAGCTTCCGTGAGAATCTTATCCAGAGGCATTTTTATGATTTCCTCGGGCGGGTAACCGGATATTTTTTTCACGGAAGGACTGATATAAGTGATATTTAAATTTAAATCCATGAGCCAAATCTGGTCTTTGGTGTGATCAGCCAAAAGATGGTACTGTGCTTCACTTTTCTCCAGATTTTGTTCCATCTTTTTTCGTTCGGTGATATCCTGGGTTTGAGTAAGAATGTATGATTCTTCCCCGATTTTAATGAGCGAGGCGGATGTGAGCCCCAAGTGAATGTTGCCCTTTTTATCACGAAAATGTAATTCAAAGTCAGTGACCTTGCCGGTTTGAATGAGTTCCCGCACCATGGCGTCCCGCTCGACCGTGTCTACCCAGAGATTGATATCGAAGGATGTAAAACCGATTATTTCTTCCCGCTGGTACCCGAGAGTACTTATATAAAGATCGTTTGCATCCACATAACGTCCTTCTCGCACGGTAGATATGCACATGCCGTTGGGACTGTGCTTGAAAGCCGATGCAAACATTTCCTCGGAAGCACGGATTTTTTCTTCCCCGATCTTACGCTCTGTGACATCTCTGGAAGCGGCTATGATGGCCGGTTTGCCCTCATACCGGATAATTTTGAAAACGTTCTCCATTGCTTTGATGGTTCCGTCTTTACATAAGAGCCGAGTGTTAAATGTGGTGGGAACGGGGCCTATTTTCTTGCGCCGGGATAGTCTGTGCTTCAATCTGTCTTTCAATTCAGCACTGAAGTCGGACGGCACCAGATTATATATGGACATACCCGTCAGTTCTTCAACGGTGTACCCGGACATTTCCGCCAGGCGTTTATTAGAAAATTTTATTTTTTTGTCCTGAATAATGCTCACGCCGTCCGTAGAGTTTTCCACCAGAGCGCAATATTTCTCTTCGCTTGCCCTCAGGGCATTTTCCATGCGTTTGCGTTCGGTAATATCATTGAAAGTGGCTACTCTCAGCGTCCGGCCTTTGTATTTATAGGGTTTGCCGACCAGCGAGCATGCGAAAGTGGAGCTGTCTTTTCTTACACCGGTACCTTCGTATGGTTTACGGTATCCGGTGGAAATGTATTTTTTTATTTTTTTCCATGATTCGGGAGTGGCAAGCTCTTTTGCGTTCATACCGATCATCTCTGATGATTCGTATCCGAACATGCGGGCGCAGGCCTGATTAACTTCAATAAGAATACCTTTGTCATGAATGACTAACCCCTCTTCAACTGCTTCGGAAAAAAGTCGAAGACGTTCTTCAGCGGCCTTCAGGTCATCCTGTTTATTTTTCTTTGGAATTTTCTTTGGGACGGTTTTTCGGGGCTTGCTTTGATGGGCATGAGATTTTGATGTGGTATCGGCTTCGCGCTTGTCGTCACTCTTCCTTTTCATTCGTTCTCCTTAACGCAAAATAATTTACGCAGTGGCAGATTTCAGGTCAAGTTTTTGTTGGATTGGAAATAAAGCGCGATAAAAGTAAAGGAAGATTGATTATAAGTCAATGGAAATGTTGAAAAAGAGATGATATCTCCGAAAAAAATGATATGACGAATAAACTTTTATTCCCTTCTCCGGATCATTGGAAAAAGAGCGCCGGTTAAAGGGTGATCTGTCCGTCAGTATTTGACTCATCAAATGATACTGATTATCTAATAAAGTTTGTCCACACCTTCTCTTCATTTTCCGGCAACTGAATTCCGGCTTTTTTACCCGCTTCGATTGATTTTAAAAGCCAGGCCATATTCCGGCCAAGCAACCGCATTGTCTGTAATCCTTCCATATCTTGCAGTACTTCCTGCGGTGTGTTGCCATGTACCATATTCCAGTACTGGGAAGACACAATCGGCATATTATTGATGGAAAAATATTTATTGAGCTGTTCAAACGCGGCAATGGCGCCGCCCCGGCGGCAGCTGACGATCGCCGCACCGGGTTTATAGGCAAATACATTGCTGCCGGCATAAAAACATCTGTCCAAAAATGATTTTATGAAACCGGACGGTCCCGCATAATGGACAGGGGAGCCGAAAATAAAACCGTCCGATGTGTTGGCTTTGACAAGTGCGACGTTGACGGCATCATCATCGAACACACATCTCCCGATCTCAAAACACTTTTCGCATGCCGTACATCCTCTGAGGGGTTTCTTTCCCAGATAAAATATTTCTGTTTTAATATTAAACCTGTTCAATTCCTTTTCCACTTCGCAAAGGGCTGTGTAAGTACACCCTTTTTTATTAGGACTTCCGTTGACCAGTAATACTTTCATTGAATAACCCCCCCCACTTTTTATGAGATATAGTTTCCGGCTGTCGTCAGATGTCCGCATGGGATTTGTCAAAATTAAACCGGTTATCGGCAAACAGGCTGCCGCGCGCCATATTTGCTAAATACGATCTGCCAGAGCTGCATGTGACGGGCACGAAATCCGCCGGCACAGGAAAGCAGGTAGTATTCAAACATGCGCCGGAACTTTTCATCGTACTTGTTTTTTAGCTCCAGCCAGGCCTTGTTAAGATTTTTATGCCAGGCAAGCACGGTTTTTTCATAATGTTCCCCCAGATTGTGCCAGTCTTCCATCACAAACAGTCCTTCAATCGCCTTGCCTATTTGGGCAATGCTGGGCAATTTGCCGTTTGGAAATATATATTTGTTGAACCAGGGATCGCATAGAACACCGCTCTCATTGGAGCCGATGGTCTGCAGCAGAAAGATACCGTCATTTTTTAAACAGCGGTGAACCGCTTTCATGAATGTTTTATAATTTTTCGGGCCGACGTGCTCAAACATTCCGACGGACACGATCTTGTCATAGGTACCGTCAAGATCACGATAGTCACATTGTTTTATTTCCACCGGCAGATTTTTACAAATTTCCCGGGCATAACCGATTTGCTCTTCGGCGATGTTGATCGCCGTTACCCGGCAATTATAATGCTCGGTCATGTACTTTGCCAGGCCGCCCCAACCGCAGCCTATATCCAGGACATGGTCATTGCCGCCGATGTTCAACTTCCTGCCAATCAATTCCATTTTCCGGAGCTGTGCCTCATTCAGATCATCCGTTTTATCAAAATAAGCGCAACTGTACTGAACATAAGGATCAAGCATGGCTTCAAAGAGTTCGTTGTCAAGATTATAATGTTGTTCGGCTACCATGCGGGAGCGCAGCCTTGATTGCAGATTGAAAATTAATGCCTGTAAGTTCTTCAGTTGTAATAGTTGACTGCCTTTAACTCTGGCGTCCAGTCTGGCCTTAAGGATTCGGCAAATAAATTCATCCAGTTGCGGACATTCCCACCATCCTTCCATATAGGCTTCACCAAGTCCTAAATTTTTGCTGCGCAGGACCTGCGTATACGTTCGGTCATCTTTAATTCTGATATCCCAGGGGCTACTGCCGTTAATTTTAATTCCGATACCGGCAAGCATATCTTCCAGTAAAGCAGCGTATTTAGACATAATTCACCTCCGCTAAATGATTTCGAAAAATCATGCTCATGTTAAAAAATCAACGGCGGCGGATATGTAAACCGTTCTCGAATATTTTCAGGCATGGAATAGGGGGCAAATCTTCAACTGCAGAGCCTTTCATTTCGTGGGTCCGATTTTTCTTCCCGACAAAACGCTTTTCTGATGTTTTTAACCGGAGTTCGATATCTTTTCCGGTAGCGTCGGGGATTCTGATAAGAAACTTTCCATGGGCAGGATGATAAGACTTTTTCTAATACCGTTACTGGCGTCGTGTAAGGTGCCGTTGATCAAAATCCTGTAGCTTGTACCATATTAAATTTCCATGCACCTCCGTAATTCTTTTATTTTGTGGAGAATTATAAAAAAACTTACTTCCGCGCAGAAATTCTTTGCTACAAAACAGCAAGGCTTTTTCTTTGATAATAATTATAATTCCGCCATGCGGACAAGTCAATTAAATGTTGGCCTCAAAATGTGGTGTGCGGGATTGATATTTTTCAGGCTTACTCCTGGTTATATAAGTGCCCGTTATAAAAAGCATAATTTTAAGTAGCCGATTTTGTTAAATATTTAAGTTGCACAAACCTTGTGCAGATTGGTGTAAAGTCGTAATAATTACGCACTTATGAAGATTATCAACACGTTTATCAACAACCATCTCCACAGTCTTGTGGAATACAAATTCAAAAGTCTGTCTATTCCAGCCAGGTGGTCAGGTTTTCCGCCGGTTCGCGTTCGGAACGGATTTGGTTTGCGGGAAAATCAGGATCGGGATAACCAATCGCGATGGCAATGTTCAGACGTTTTGTTGGAGGGATGCCCGCGTGTTCGCGGAAAACTTCCGGATACATAACGCCCTGATCTTCGATGCAGGTGCCCAGGCCGAAGTGCATGGCTGCCAGACAGATATTTTGCATGACGGCGCCCAGATCGAGCAAGGGGCCCGATTCATTCAGCGATCTGTCGGTGGCGATGATGACGGCTGCGGGAGCATCGAAAAAGCGAAAACCGCGTTCCAGCCACCAGGCGCGTTTTACCTTGTCTTCGCGGGGAATGTCCATGACTTTAAAAAGCTGTTTGGCCAGAGTTACCTGGCGATCTTTATAAATACTTTTATCCGGCCAGCCAACCACCTGATGATCCGGTACAATAGGCGCGCCGCTCTTTAACTTCTCCACGATAACAGCTCTGAGCTTTTTGATCTTCTCTCCGCTCAGCACGATAAATTCCCACGGCTGGGTATTCATGGCCGAAGGCGCCCGGCAGGCAATGTTCAGAATTTCCATGATGGTTTCTTTCGGCACCGGCTTATCTAAAAACGCCCGGATGCTTCTGCGCTGTTGTATAGCTTCTATCAAATCCATTTTGATCGTTCCTTTGCCACCGTCACACCGGCAAATCCCGCAACCCCAAGTATACGCCGGGGTTTCCTGCCGGAGAAACCAGCCGGTATCCGGTCATTATTTTTTAATTTATTATTGCCTTAAAAAAAATATATTTCAAGACCTAAAAAATTTATAAATTATTTTATACTGACTCGCTTGCTTGAGTAATTCCATACTGCCGGAATCGATGATGAGGAAGGAGTCGGTGATTTGTTTTTTTACATGGTCAGTGTTAACTTGCGTGAAAAACGATGTCGATGATTGCCGACTGGCAATGTAAAACGCATATAAAAAAAGAGGGCCGGAAATACGGCCCTCTTTCAGAAGTCCGGCACCGGGAGGCTGGAATCAGAAGTGAAAATTGATTCCCATGATGATCATATGGTTTCTGGAGGTCGCATCAGTTGAGGGGTCATCCCCAAAGGTGTACTTGCATTGAAAATATTTATATCCGATATCGACGGACATGTTCGGCGTGATCTCGAAATTCACCCCGGCCATCAACTGCCAGGCAAATGCATTATCCGATTCGTCAACCGATCCAATCGAATCGTCTCCATCGACTGTACCGCTTGCTTTAATCTTACCCCATGACCAGCCGATACCGAATCCAATGTAAGGATGAAACGTCCCTTCCGGGTATCTCAGTAAAAGGTTGCCCATTACGTTGTGGGCACGGAAATCGCCATCGACCCCCGCAATATCGATATCCTGCTGGGCCAGGTAGTTATACTCAATCTCCGGGGCCAACCATTTGGCTGTCGGTATGATGTACCCAAATTTCGTACCGACCATCCAGCTGTTTTCCATATTGATGTCTTCACTAATTCCATCTTCTATTTTTATGTCCTGCGGCATGACATAGCCGCCTAAGACGCCGACGTAAAACGGGCCTGCTTCCGCTGCACTTGCCGCAGGAGTCGAAGCAAGTACAAGCAACACAAACAAAATCGGAACAAAAATTAAATTATATCTTTTTCTCATAGGTCCTCCTCCTGATTTCTTAAAGTAAAATTTGGTTTAAAGATAATAATAACACTCGTTCGGCCGGTTTCCATTGGCAAAGAAGAAACTTCATACCCGACCCATTACCTTTTTAAACTTTTGTTGACTTTTCTGAGACTAAAAAAGAAACCTCCGAAAGGACACAATCATCCCTGGAGGCCAACAGTCGGCAATTTCTGGTAAATCCTTTTCACAATGAACTCCAGAAATTTGAAGGTTAGGTTGATAGATTAACAGGGGAATAACCATCTTTTTGATACTCCTAAGGTCATGAGCTGTCAAGAGGGAAATTAATAATGAAAAATTAATAGCTTAAGGACGTTCCTCCCGGCTTTCAACAACTGTCGGTACGATGAAGCATTGAAAAATGTTACGCCTGTTGATAGGTATTATGGTTGTGACATAGAAATCTTAGAACGCGTGAGCGGATTAAACAAAAAACGATGCTATTACGAAGAAAGCAGAATCGCATTTTAGACTTGCTGCAAAAGCAGGAAAAGTTTATATGTGCTGAAACCCTCTTTTAGCTTTTGATCCAATTTGTCTAAAACCATTTGTAGATGAACAGTAAAATGAAGATTAAACTTAAAAGCACCCGAGACCTTTCAACGTCAAGTCGGAAGCAAAATGGAATCTCTGCCCAAAAAATCAGCAAACCGCTGCCGCTTTCCATCGGAACGAATCCTCTTGGCGAACGTATCAAGGAGTTGAATTGCCTGTACGGCATTTCGAACCTTCTTGAAACACATGATGTTTCGATGTCCTGGATACTGACGCGTGCCGTTGAACTGATTCCGGCCGCCCTACAGTATCCCGAACAAGCCTGTGCCTGCATCAGACTTGACGGCCAGGAGTATGTCTCCACTAATTTCAAGCGAACCCGCTGGTGTCTGAATTCTCAAATCACACTTGATGACCGGCCTGTCGGGGATCTGGAAGTATTTTACACCCAAGCCATATCTCCGGATGACAACGGGTTGTTTCTTGAGGAGGAGTCGCGTCTGTTGCGCGCCATTTGCGAACGCTTAAGCAGAGTTCTGCGGATGAAGCTCTCCGAGGAAGCGTTGAGGGAGAGCGAGGAGCGCTATCGGATCTTAACGGAACAGGTTACCGATGGGGTGGCCCTGGTCCAAAATTCCCGCTTTTGTTATGTGAACCCGGCATTTTGCAGGTTGTTCAACATTCCATCAGCTGATATGATGATGCACGAATGGGTGTACAGCTCTGTTGCCGGTGGTACCGATGACATTATGCGAATGTACAGCGCATGCACCGACCTTGGTATCGAAGATAAAGTTGAACAGGTGTACCGCCTTGCCCGCCCGGAAAAGCCACTCTGGATACAGGTCTGCCACAATCCGATCACCTTTAAGGGTCGGCCCGCAGTGTTGTCCACTTTCCATGATGTATCACAAATCAAAGAGCAACAGGCCGTGGTCCAGAATCTGGCGGACCGGTTGAACGATGAAAACCGGTTATTGCGGTCTTCACTGAAGGAACGCTATCGGTTTGGCAACATTCTGGGCCGTTCGCCTCTCATGCAAGAGGTATTCGAACTGATCCTGAAGGCGGCTGTTACCGATGCCAGTGTGGCCATTTTTGGCGAATCCGGCACCGGCAAAGAACTGGTTGCCCGCGCCATCCATGAACGCAGTTCAAGAAAGAATAAACGCTTGGTTGCCGTTAACTGTGGCGCGGTTCAGGAGTCTTTGTTTGAACGCGAGTTTTTCGGCCACCGCAAAGGGGCCTTTTCCAGCGCGCATGCAGACTCCACCGGCTATCTGGATATGGCCGATCGGGGCACGCTGTTTCTTGATGAAGTTGGTGAACTCACCGTTAATATGCAGGCCAAGCTGCTTCGGGCCATTGAAGGTGGCGGGTATCGACCGGTAGGAGGTACAGAGACGATCTTGACGGATTTTCGCATCATATCGGCTTCCAATATCCCTTTGAGTGAAAAAGTAAACAACGGGGAAATGCGTAGTGATTTCTTTTATCGCATTCAGGTCATACAGATTCAATTACCACCCTTGCGGCACCGAAGAGAGGATATTCCTCTGCTGGTGGACCATTTTATTCATAATTTGTCTCCGACCACGACTAAGATCCCGGGCCACATCATGGATATCCTCGTGGAGTATGATTGGCCAGGCAATGTTCGTGAGCTGCGTAATGTCCTGCAACGGTATCTGACTCTTGGCCAGATCGAGTTTCTCTCACCCAACACGGCATTCGGTAAGCCTCCGACGGTGACCAAGCTCAACCTCAAACAGGCTACGCAGGAGCTGGAAAGTTCCCTGATTGCTTCTGCGCTTCAGCAGTCAAACGGCAACCGGACACGCGCCGCCGCCCTGCTGGGTATATCCCGTAGAGCGCTTTTCCGGAAGGCAACACCATCAGTGCCATATTCGCCCTATAGGGGCGAATATGCTCGTTTTAAGAAATAATAATTTATTATAATGTCTTACGGGTTTCATCCAATTTATTCCGGGCGCATTCGCCCGATCAGTGCCCGCCTCCCGCAAATATTTTTCGTAAATATTTCAAGTTATATCAACATATTAAGCATTGCCCAATAATTTGGCACCATCTTTGCTCAAGTGGGATGTCAGAAAATGACGTGTCGTATGCGTATAAAGGTCGCACATTGATCGACAACCCGGGGGAGTATCTTCTCCACCGATCAGGTTTCGCGATCCATTCGTCCGATCCGTCCAAACAAAGGAGGAAAAATGCAACCTGATCTATTTGGCAATCTGAAAGACTGGGGGCCGGTTCTGGAGAAGATCTGTGAACTGGCAGAAAACGGAAAATTGAGCGAATACCAGCCTGGTTTGACGCGGATACTTTCTTACAGGGACAATTGGCGGCTCTGTGAAGAAACACTGAAACGAATCGTTGATATTCAAAATCCGAGTGATGCATTGATTCGCCAGGTGCTACGCATCATCGCCGATGGTAACCTTTACTATGAAGTAAGAATTATCGCCTGCGAATCTATGGCGGCACTGTTGATGAAATCCGGTCAACACTTCGAGAAGGCAACGAAGACGACTATTCCACAGACGGTGAGAAGCCTACGTTCTATCCCTCAGCCACCCATCTTTGAAAAGGCCTTGAAAAATCTTTACTCCGTGGCGGACTAAAGATTCGATATTTTCCCGGGCGGTTGCCGCCACCGGTTTTTTTAGAAAATTCGAGAATGACGATACAAGAAAATGATAACAACAATATATTTTTGAAACAGAGAGGACATCTATGCTGATTGCAATACCTAAAGAAATTTTGCCGGAAGAAAAACGCGTAGCCGCTACTCCGGAAACCGTTAAAAAGTTCATCAACCTGGGATTTACCGTCGCCGTTGAAGCAGGCGCCGGCAAAGGTATCTTTATTTCTGACGATGATTACAAAAATGCAGGGGCAACGATTGCCACGGATGTCGAAAAAATGCTGGCAACGGCAGACGTGGTTCTGAAAGTCAAACAGCCCATCTTTAACAGAGAAAAAAACAAGCACGAAGCGGATATGCTTTGTCAAGACAGCATCCTGATTACATTTCTCCATCCTGCGGCACCCGCCAGTCATGAGATGGTAAAAAAACTGCAGAAAAAGAACATTACTTCACTGACCATGGACAGTATCCCGAGAATCTCACGTGCTCAGAGAATGGATGCCCTGTCTTCGATGAGTGCCATCACCGGATACAAATCCGTTATATTAGCCGCCAACCAACTGCCCAAGATCGTTCCGATGATCGGTACGGCAATCGGCACAATCAGTCCCGCACATTTTCTGGTGATCGGTACCGGTATTGTCGGGCTTCAGGCGGTTGCCACGGCCAAGCGTCTGGGCGGTGTTGTGAAGATACTTGATATTCGCAAAAATGCCTGCATTGAAGCCGAGAGTCTCGGCGGTAAAGTCGTTGAATTCAATATTCCCCAAGAACTTGCGGCGGGCAGCGGCGGATATGCACAATCATTGGACAGTGATTGGCTCGAAAAAGAGCGCAGCCTCATTGCTGGCCTTCTGGGAGATCTGGACGTGATCATTCTCAGTGCGTTGGTACCGGGTGCAGTTGCTCCCCTTCTCATTACCGAAGAGATGGTTGCAGCCATGAAGCCCGGTTCGGTCATCATCGATGTTTCCGTGGATCAGGGTGGCAACTGTCAGTTGACAGAGCCGGGGCGGTTTGTCCAAAAACACGGCGTCTATATCTGCGGCATACAGAATATACCCGGTAAGATGGCTGTTAATGCTAGCTGGCTGTATGCCAACAATATTTACTACTATATGGAAAATCTTTTTAAAAAGGGCAACGGAGAACTCGACCTTGACGATGAAATCGTCAAGAAATCTCTTGTGACCTATCAATCTCGAATTGTGCATGAGGGCACTCTTACAGCCATGAAGTAAGTTTCATATACAATTCACGCCTGACTGAAATCAATTATCAGAGTGAGCTGATCGCTCATCAGGCTCTTAAAGTTTTCCGCGGGGGCGCTCACTGGCCCCGCACAGATAGGCTAATGGAAAGGAATGTTCATGTTTAATCTAATTTTGATGGTGGTTGTTTTTCTGGTCTCATTTGTCATCGGCTACCTTCTGATTTCAAGAGTGCCCCCGCTGCTGCACACCCCCCTGATGTCCATGACCAATGCGATTTCCGCAGTTACAATTCTAGGGGCACTCATCCTTTTTTCCTTCCCGACGTCGCTTGTGGAAAAGATCCTGGGCTCAATCGCCGTCATTGCTGCAACTTTCAACGTGGTCGGCGGTTTTGTCATTACGGATAAAATGCTGAAGCTGTTTAAAGAGAAGAAGAAAATATCCTGAACAATCTAAAGAGGAAATCATTGATACGATGACGTTGTTCATTGACTTTACTGTAATTGCTATTTTGATTGCCGGAATCCGGCAGTTTCGTGAACCGCGGAGAGCGAAACGCGGAAACCTGACGGCAGCCTTCGCGCTATGTTTGGCCTTTGTCCTTGTTCTTTATCGCCATGGCATCGTCGATGTCGGTCCCGTTGCCCTCTCGCTTTTGGCGGGTGCGGTTGCCGGCTATGCCTTGGCCCGGTTTGTCGACATGCTCCAGGTCCCGGCGATGATCGCTTTTCAGCACGGCGTGGGCGGTGTCGCCGCCTTTCTCGTATCGTTTGTGGAGCTGACCCGCACGATTCAGGCGCTGAACCTTGTCAGTGAAATCTCCGGTGTTCTGGGGCTCATCATCGGTTCCCTGACCTTTAGCGGCAGCATGATCGCCAGTGCCAAGCTTGCCAATAAGATGCGGCCAGCCCCCCGGTTTCTCCCATTTCATAATTATCTCGTTTTCTCCAACCTTGCGGCCCTAGCGGCGGTTGGCATCGCAACTTTTTTTGCCTCCGCCGGCGTCGCTTTCTGTTTCTATATTCTGGAGATCCTTCTGGGCACCTGTTTTGGACTGCTGCTGGCGATTCGTATTGGCGGAGCGGATATGCCCGTTCTGATTTCCTCTCTGAATGCAATGGCCGGCTTTGCCGCCGCCCTTTGCGGCATGGTGATTGAAAATCAATTACTGATTGCTTTCGGCGCAACCGTGGCGGCATCCGGTTCGATTCTCACCTATGTTATGTGTAAGGCCATGAACCGCAAAATTAGTAGGGTGATCTTTCCTTCCTATAAATCGCGGCAGGCAGTCCCTGAAAATAAATCGGAGACAACGGTTTCTTCCATTCAGCCGGTTCAGGTCCGGAGAGAATCTCATGACGCCACGGATGGTTTTACCGGGGCGGTTTCCATCATGAGAGCGGCCGAGTCGGTTATTATTGTTCCCGGTTACGGCATGGCCCTGGCAAAAGCTCAGCAGGAAGTGGCGGCCCTTGCCGGGGAGTTGACGGCTATGGGCAAAGATGTCAAATACGCCATCCACCCGGTGGCCGGCAGAATGCCGGGGCATATGAACGTCCTTCTGGCCGAAGCCGGCGTCGAGTATGATATGCTGGTGGAGATGGACGTCATCAACAACGATTTTCATGCCACTGATCTTGTCCTGGTGATTGGCGCCTGCGATGTGGTTAACCCGGCAGCTGCGGAAGTCGAAGGGACGCCGATCTCGGGAATGCCGATCCTGATGGCTTACCAGGCGAAAAAAGTGGTCTGCTGCAATTTCGATCGCAGTCCCGGCTATTCGGGCGTTGTCAACCCCCTGTTTGAGCAGCCCAACACCATATTCCTGGAAGGTGATGCCCGGAAGACAGTTCACCGCCTGTTGCAGTTACTGACGGGGGATACGGCTCCCCAAGAAACCCTCATCCCTGTTTTCGCTGCCGATGCCACAGATGAGGCCGTCAGAATCCTGGCTTCGGCGAAGAGCGTGGTTGTTCTTCCCGGTTATGGCATGGCCTTGGCCAAGGCCCAGTTCAAACTGGTGGAATTGACTGCGTTGCTGGAAAAAAGAGGCGCGAGTGTCAAATATGCCATCCATCCGGTGGCCGGCAGAATGCCGGGGCATATGAACGTGCTGCTGGCCGAAGCGGACGTCGAGTACGAAAATCTGCTGGAAATGGACGAGGTGAATCCGCTGTTTGCCGAAACGGATGTAGCCATGGTTATCGGTGCCTGCGATGTCGTGAATCCGGCAGCCAGAGAAAAAGAAGGGACCCCGATTTCCGGCATGCCCATTCTGCTGGCCCAGGATGCCAGACATATCATCGTCTGCAATTTCGACGACAAACCGGGTTACTCGGGTGTCCCTAATAAGCTGTATGAGAACAAGAAAACGGTCATGATTCTTGGTGATGCCAGGGAAACAATGACTAATCTCGTTGCGGCTCTGCAAAATTTTAAAGTATGATGTTCGTGGTATGTGATGGTCATGACGTGAAAGGAGAGTTTTCGCTAAGACCAAAGCCGTGATCTATTCACGTGAAGAGATATTATATCATTTCGCCATCAAATAATGAACTGTCCCGCTGCAAGCAGCGGAGTATCGTAATGGATATTAGAACTTTGTACATCGTCGCAAGCGAAGGGGAATTCAACCCTAAGAGATTAAAATAGCCCCTTGAAATTTCACGATGCTCTGGTTCATTTCGGCACTTTTCATAATGGTTTTCAGGATGAGTTCCAATGTCTCTTCCAGCGACATCATGATGGACTATATAAAATTTCTCATATGGCTTTCCCCGCATATGTTTCCATGTAGAATTGAATTGATAAGATATTGCTTTTTGTAGTGTGACTTTATGAAGAGGGAAAATGGCCCCTGAGCTCATTGGTGTGTTGTCAGACGAGCAATATAACGTTATTCTAACCAAGGGAGGGTATGAAGATATCGATACTGATCATCATTCTCGGATAAAATCTTCAGGACAGGCATATAACATCTCAAGATTTTCTTTTTTCGAAATCAAAGCCGGGACATATTTCCTCTTATAAACTGTAATTACCCGCTGCTTCCGGCTGATAGATGATTTCATCAACCTTGAGCTTCCTGACACCGGATGGAACAGGCCATTCGATAATATCGCCTTTGCGGTATCCTATAAGTGCCATTCCCAACGGGGCCAAAATGGAAAGCTTATTTTCCGAAATATTGGCTTCAGATGGAAACACCAGCGTATAGGTTGTCTTCTCCCCAGATTCGGTGTCCGTAACACTGATTGTGGAATTCATGGTTATCACATCTCTCGGCACGTCTGTAGGATCAACCAATATGCCACTGTACAATTCCTTTTCCAGCAGATCGAGATTGACTTTGTTAAACTTGGGCGATGATCGCACGCCCTCAATCAGTTCCAACAACCGATCCATATCGAATTTTGTGAGATGTATGGTTCTCCCAGCCATGATTTTAAATGCTCCCTTTTATTTTCAGAAATAATTGGTTTGTAATTATTATTGGATAAAAAACTGGTTGACGGCCATTTAAAATATATATCAAGTGCTCATCACTATAGATAAATTAAATGCGCCTGTCAATTCAATAAAAGCAAAACAACATGACGATACGTTATGTGTTAACAGCAGAGATGTTGTTCGCAATTTTCTGCAGGTAGTATAAGGTTTTTGAAGGTTTGAAGTGTAACGATAGTTTTATAAAAGAAATAGAAGAACGTTTTATCGGCAAGATATCGGCATGCTTTTTTAAAGTTACTTAATTGAAATTAAAGGATTAATTGGCGGAAGTGCATGGGAATCGAACCCGTCTCGTCATTAAAATTATCTCGTAATATCAATTCATTAGCAAGCATGAAAAGGTTAAGGTTAAAGAAAAGTTAAAGGAAAATGAAATTAAATAATTATCATATTCAAGTAGTGGAATCGCTATTTTTAGTTTTTTGTGCAAGTAAATCTTTCAACATTTTATTGTTGATTTTTTGCAATTGAACATTCATCGATGTATCCTCAATCAACTGTCCAAAACCATATAATGGCCATGAACCAATAAAACTAATTATTATGATTGCTATTGATGTTAGTATACCAATTAGCAATGTCTCATCTGAATGTAATGAGCTGGATGAAGAAATAATTGTCGCAATAAATACGATTACAACTAAAAATAATCCGATGTTACGAAACAGTTTAGCAAGCGATTTTAATTTATTACCAATATTGTTGTAATTAAACATAATAAACCCTCCATATTTATTGATTTGTTAAATGTGTATTGTCATGATTATTCAATAGAAGTGATTGTAATTGATTAACACTTGAAAACATGAAAATCAATCCAAACAATGACATGGATTTTTTCACTTTTCACCTCATATTTTAAACTAATCAGTTCGTTTACTTCTTTTCTTCTTCAATAGGTAATCCAACTTTGAGTGCATTTATTATAGTATCAAGTCGATCAACAATATCATTTACCCTAAAGACCCAACGAGAAATTGCAACACTTACAGCAACGCATACAGCAATAAATATTACTGTAAGAATTATCATCATGACCAGACGTTCCCCATCCATCGTAAAAATTTCCTCCTTTTTTTAAGTTAAAATATCTGACTACATAATTTGCTTGCTAACTTTGATCATAATGTCCAACCATATTATGGTTACTCATTACATTTCCTATTTAATGAAAGGAGATTAATTAATAATGCAACCATACATCACCTCAATAGGTTTAATGGTGCTTTTACAGACATGATTATTGGGAACGTAAAAAGATTCCTATAACCATTCCCATTTGTCAATATTTTTCTTGTTACAATTTTACCCCACTTCATTCATCAAAATATTCTGAACCTCTTTATCCTCAATACCCAAATACCTCATCGTTATAGCAGGACTTGAATGATTAAACCGTTTGCAGAGTATTTCAAAGCCAACGCCATATACCGTTCTTTGAACGTAACCCCATGTCTTACGCAATGAATGTGCCCCGTAATTTCCTTTCAAGTTAATATTTCGTGTCCAATTTTTGACTATGTTGTTAACGCACTGAATCGTTACAGCCTTGTTTCCTTTTCTACTCTTGAATAAATAATCCTCATCGTTTGGTTTTATTTTTTCAAGATAAATTTGCAAAGACTTATGAATACTTTTGTTCATAACCAAAATGTTACGCTTACCTGTTTTGCCTTCTTTGATAATCAACGTATCGCCTACCTTCATGCCTTTTACATCTTCCACTTTGAGTCTCAACAAATCTCCCGTTCTTAAACCGTTATTTGTACCCATAACAAAGAGAAGATTGTTTCTTGGATTATCAGACAGCATTTTTGATATAGCTTGAATGTCTTTAAGCCGTCTAATCGGATCTACCGTCATTTTTGATCCCTTCTTTGGAAAATTATAATTTTCACCTTTTTTCATAAAACACATATCCTCCTTCGTATTGAATTTTAATTTCTGACGGAGGGGTGCTAGTTATTTAATATTCAAAATCAAGAGAAGTTTTTAAAAGATATAAAAAATGACTTATGGATTTGAAATGACGAGTGCTTTATGAAAATCCTGAATATTAATTCTTAATCAAAAATTAAAGTTCAGACTAAAGATATTTCTTTCTTTCTTCCTGAAAGAAATAAATCTTTATTCCTGTCAAATACGCTTTCTTTCAAACAGTAATCCTTGATATGCGTGTCATGAAGACTTTTCAGTAAGTGAGAGGGGGGTAGTATGCCGATCCATATAATATCATTATCGATAAATAGGAAACAGGTTGATTATTTTTTATTGTTAAGTTATTTAACTTAAAATCACATCTTTTACTGAGACGTTTTATGCTGACAGCAGTGTCGACGTTTACAGTATTAGCACCGATCCATATAAACAATGTCAGATGTAAATAAAAAGGAATAACCATGAAAATCGAATCTGTAAGAATAGAAAACTTTAGAAGCTTCAAGGATGAGACAATCAAGCTTAATAACTATACCTGTTTTGTCGGTGTGAATGGTTCAGGGAAGTCAACTGTCTTAAATGCTTTGAATGTGTTTTTTAGACAGTATAAAGACAGTAAGACAGATCTTAGCAAACTTACCAGCGAAGATTTTCATCATAGAAATATCAAAGACCCAGTAAAAATCACAGTCACATTCACAGAGCTTTCTGACGCTGCGAAGGACGAATTATCTGATTATGTAAGGCAGGAAAAGCTGATCGTTTCTTCTGTAGCAAAATATGATTCAACGACAGATTTTGCCGATGTAAAACAATATGGAAATCGATTAGGTTTACAGGATTTTAGAAAATATTTTGAGGCAGATAAAAATGGGAAATCAGCTTCAGAATTGAAGATTATTTACCAAAATCTGAAAATGAAATATTCAGACTTACCTAACCCAGGGACAAAAGCTGCGATGGCCGATGCCCTCAAAGCATATGAAGCGGAGCATCCTGATAATTGCGAGTTGATTCCAAGCGAGGATCAGTTTTATGGAGTGAGTAAAGGAGCCAATAGATTAGCTAACCATGTACAGTGGGTATTCGTTCCCGCATCAAAAGATGCCATAGAAGAAACTGAAGAATCAAAGAACACAGCTTTAGGACAATTATTAGCAAGAACTGTTAGGTCAAAAGTTAATTTTTCCGAAAAGGTTGGAAAATTAAAGAAGAACACGCAAGAAGAATATCAGAAAATATTGGATGAAGAACAATCAGTATTGGATTCAATATCTTCTACTCTACAGGATAGTTTAGGGTCTTGGGCGCATCCTGGAATTACTGCTCAAATTCTTTGGAAACAGGATTCTGATAAATCTGTAAAAGTTGAAGAACCTTGGGCATATCTCAAAATCGGTGAACGAGGATTTGAGGGTGATCTGGCAAGATTTGGACATGGTTTGCAACGGTCATATATGCTTGCTTTACTTCAAGAATTGACTAAACTTTCTGATGAAACAGCCCCAACATTGATAATGGGCATAGAAGAACCAGAAATTTATCAACATCCACCTCAAGCAAAACATCTTGCAGAAACTTTAAATGATCTTTCAGAAAAAGACTCTCAAATATTAATTTGTTCACATAATCCTTTATTCATTCCCGGTGACAATTTTGAAGCAATAAGAGTGGTTAGAGAAAAGGATAATCCCAGCATGTCCTACGTCTCTCAGCTTTCATATATTGACTTGTCTCGTAAGCTTGAATCATCGGGAGAAAAGGCACTAAAAGAAGAAGGGGTGTTGGCAAAACTATATCCATCTCTTAATCCAATAATTAATGAAATGTTTTTTTGTAATAATTTGATTTTGACTGAAGGTATAGAAGATGTTGCATACATCTCAACATATTTGATGCTTACAGAAAGGATTATGGATTTTAGGAAATATGGATGCCATATTGTTCCTGTTGGAGGGAAAAGCTCAATTATTAAACCTTTGGCAATGGCTCAACTATTAAATATTCCAATTTTTGTCATTTGCGATGCTGATACAGATAAAGATCAGATAGAAGATGAAGATAAACGGAGATCTGAAGTCGGGAAGCACAAAAAGGACAATCGATCGATTCTAAATCTATTGAATTACGAGCACTTGAATGAGTGGCCAACTGATTCAATTATCCAAAAGAATTTATATATGTGGAAAAATAATCTCACAAAAATAATTGAAGATGAATTTGGTGAAGATTGGAAGACATATCAAAATTCAGCATATGATTATTATGGGAACCCCGGAGGATTAGCGAAAAACCCTCTAACAATTGCACGTGCTTTAGAATCAGCTTGGGGGAATGGTTTAAAATCTACTTCGCTCGTCAAATTGGTTGAAGCTATTGTTGATTTTGCAAAGAAAAAAGACAACTAACAAATCATCGCACTGGATTTTTACTCCGCTCCGTAAAAACCAGAGAGTTCAAACGTTGCACTTTTTAACCAGTACTCCTCGATATTAACATCCATGTAGTACTGATCCTTTGTAGGGAAAGTCAACAATTCTGCCAACTCAGAAATCAGAATTTTGTTTCTTCCTTACTCCTGTAATTGATTGTCAGGTGTTTTTTGCCTTTATGCTCTATTTCAAACAGTATTCATCACTTTTCTTTTTTAATGAATTGAAGTAGGATTGCATAACATTTTGGGGAGAACCCTAGAGGATATTAATTGTTGGACGAGGAGATGAAATGTTAACAATACCCACAATCATACTCTCGTTACTCAGTGCAGTTGTTGTAGCAGTTATTAGCCATATTCTGGCCGAGCGACGCAGCCTCCGAAACGACTTGGCTGAGTTTCGGCTAAAGACATATAGCGATTTTATTAATGCGGTTTCCCGCCTAGCAGCAGCCCGTAGGCTTGGCGAAACTGAGAACGCATTAGAACAACTTGCTATTCTAAACGATGCGAAAGCTCGTATATGTATATGCGCAGAAGCTCCTGTAGTCGAAGCGTTGTCTAAATTTTGGCTTGCAGGCGGGACTCTTGAAAAGGAAGATGAAGTTTTGGCTTTTACTCGGTTATGTATACTCATGAGAAAAAGTCTTGGGAACAGGTCTCATGATATTGCAGGGGTGAGCTTGTCAAACACATTGTTTCGGCTTGAACCTTCATCTAACTCCTATCGTGTGGGAAAACTGGGGAAGTGAAGACTGGCCAGCAAAGTGTTTCAGCCGACGCTCTTACATCGCGCTTCAGAGATTTCTCATTACTCTACGTCAATTAATAATTCTTAGTTTCTATGTTTAGCCATCATTGAACGGCAGTAAATGAAAGAAATAATCAAAGCATTCTCTTTATTTCCACCCATGAATCTTAACTTTTCTATAGCAATTAAGATTCAGACTGATTCAGAAATCGATTGGCTCGTACCATCGCCATCGTGAAATTTATAATCTTTTATATTCATAAAAATAATATTCAGAAAAAATATTTTCTTTTTATTGTCTGTATTAAAACTTTTTATTATTAAATTTATAAATTAATAATCGCCTAATATGACGAGCATCCTTCCTTAAATAACAGTCAGAATATATTGTATTACACATTGTTTGTTCCACGCCATACATCTCACTAGACTCTTGTATAGGGGATATGCTGGCTTATATTTTATGCTATCTACGACGATTTTATATCGACAGGTACCATCGTCGAACGATTGTACGATATCAAAATCAAGAGAATAAAATTAATTAACTGGCTACTATATAGGCATATAGATATTAATTAATTTCTTAATAAGTTATAAAAATAATATGATTAATTAAATACTCTTTACCTATATAGATACTTATTAATTAACTTTTACCTTGACGATATTCTCACACTTTCTGTAACATTATGTTATTATTCCAAATCATTATATAACTAGGTAAATCACAGGAGATTCTTGAAATGGAAATTATCGGTGAAGCTTATCGTGAATTACAGGATCTTGTCAGGCTTTATGCAAAAGAAAACATGCCTGTTTTATTTACTGGTGAGACTGGCACAGGGAAAGAACTCTTCATGAGTTTATATATAAAGGAGAGTAAGCGAAGTGGTAAAAAAATGAAGATCAATTGTGCTGCATTGTCTGACGATCTGTTACGTTCCGAAGTGTTTGGTCATGTTAAAGGTTCGTTTACCGGCGCGGTAAGCAAGCGAGATGGTAAAATAGAAACCTGTAAGAATGGCATTCTCGCATTAGATGAAATCGGCGATGCGACACCGCAATTTCAAGCATCTATTTTACGAGTGTGTGAATCCAATAGCTATTCACCTTTGGGAGCAGATGAGGAAAAAGCTACTAATACGTTGTTAATCGCGGCAACGAACAAGCCTGAAAATTTGAGACATGATTTAAAAGAACGTTTTCATATTCTACCTATTCCACCTTTGCAGAAAGGAGATATTCCTGCCTTAGCAACCCACTTTTTGGGAAAGCCATTGATGGAGGAAGTAATCCGAGAATTGAGCAATCGAGAGTATCGAGGCAATATCAGGGAATTGAAAAAGGCATGTGAGCGTTTTAAGGTAGAGAAGGGAGAAAGGATATTTTCTAACAAACAAAATATTATACTCTCTTATCATTTTGATTATTATAGATTTAGAAGAGAAATAAATACATGGGATCGCTTTATTCAACCTATCATTGATTATTATGGCCGGGATTATAAATTTGAAAAATACAAATATAAATATATGTCGTGGGACGGAGATCCTTTGGAATGGATTGAATACAATGAAACATGTAAAAATCATAAACCATATGTAGTTATATATAATTTAACAAAGATGTATATATTTCTACGAGGTATTGAGAAGCATGCTAGAATTAATGATGTATTACCGAAAATCGATGTCGATAATGTTGGATATGGAGACGGCAACACACGTTATGAAGATGGAGAAATCGAATACGCTTCAGATACTATAAGAATTTTCGAAAATGATTTGAAAGAAATATTCGACAACGTGTCGTTGCCCCTTTTGCTTGGCTATATTTATCTCAAAGCTGAAACACAAACAGTAAGAAAAGCGAACATGCCCCAAACCCCACATTTGACATATCTTTTAAATTTAAATTTGAAGGAAGCCGAAAAAGAATTTTTAAAGCATTATTACTGCTACAATATAGAAAAATATCAAGATTCAAAAGAGCTTGAGAAAGCTGTGGGAATGAATAAAAAATCATTAGATCAAAAATATAAACGAAATCAATAAGATCAGCTATAATTCTCTAATAAATCCTCAAAATGAGGAATATCAGCTATTTTCTTTAAGTATATAAAAATCAAGTCATCATAAAGAAGCTTTCACAAATAAATACAGTAATTATAGTAATGATAATGCTTCATAATGAAGATATTGGCTACTTAAAAAGTCCTTTAAATAATAAATAATTAATATTATCAAGCACTTATGCTTTTGGCACGCTTTCCGCATTATACATGAGTAAAAAATACGGAGGCAAGACATGACAACACAATTAGCAACGGTTCAAGTAGATAATCCCCCACAGCATGAAATGGAAAGTTTTTTAAATACATTATTTGCCCCATGCACACAGGGGTTTGTTGAAATTCGTCAAATATCAGATCAGGGAATAATAACAAGGGAGTGGAAATCACTTGTTGATCCTACATTTTCAGGATTCCCCAATGACCAGAATATTTATGTTGGGGTAGCTACCCGACAAGATGGAAAAGGTGGAAAAGCTAACATTGAAGAAATTCCTGCTGTGTGGGTGGACATTGATTTCAAAGATATTGACCGTAATGAGGTCGATAAGCGGATAAAAATATTTTCATTGCAGCCATCAATTATTGTCAATTCTGGTAATGGTTATCATCTGTATTGGATTTTAAAAACCCCAGCAAAAATTAATGACATCCAAAAGATTGAGGATATCAATAAGAGGTTGGTAAATAATTTCGGCGGCGACAAAGGGTCCGCCGATGCGGCTCATATCTTGCGGTTGCCGGGAACTTACAATATTAAATACAATCCGCCAAGACCTGTTACTTTACAGCAAATGAAACAAGACGTGGCTTACGATCTAAACGATTTCGATTTTCTTCAATTGCCGCCAAGCTCACTCCAACCCATAGCAATTGGAAATCCTTCCAGTACATTTACCAAATTGCTTGACGGTGTTAACGAAGGCAATCGGCACACAACCCTAGTGTCATTGGCTGGTCATTTCAGGGAGAAAAATTTACCTGAAGACGAGACTCAACGCTTGCTCACATTGTGGAATCGGGAAAACCACCCGCCTCTTGAAGAAAAGGAATTAAAAGAAACCATTAAGTATAGTTATTCGCATTACGCCCATGATATTTCTTTGAATACTGACGTTGATTTCAACATAGTTCTCGATGATTCAATTATGAGTATGAGCGAATTAATAAAGCAAAATTTTATACCAAAACCATTTCTTATTAAGCCTTGGCTACGACACGGGGAAATTGGGATGATTACGGCGGGCAGAGGTATAGGTAAAACGTGGTTAGCATTGTCGATTGCCCTTGCAGCAACAAGGTCATACACAATCGGCGGATGGGAGACGGATATCCCCACTGGCTGCATGTATCTCGATGGAGAAATGTCTAAATATTGGTTGCAATCGAGGATAATTGCTTTGCAGAACGGTCTGGTAAGAGATCAAAAAGCAGCTCGATTAAAGTTTCTGTCCTCTGATTATATGCGAAGCAGTTTGAAGATATCACCTAAGCTCACAAATCCGAAGTGGAGAAAAGCCATTTTTGATTACCTTATAAAAAATCAAGATATCAGGTTGTTGATAATAGATAACCTCGCCTGCTTGACCCCTGGCATTGATGAAAACTTGAAAAAAGACTGGGATGATATTGCGCAATGGCTTTATGATTTACGTGCGCTTGAGGTGGCTGTTATATTGATTCACCATACGGGTAAAGGTGGCGAACAGAGGGGAACAAGCGCACGAGAAGACGCCCTTGATTTTTCAATCAAATTAAAACGCCCAGAAGGATATCTGCCGGAGGAAGGGGCAAATTTCATCGTCGAATTTACAAAAACTCGAGAACTCGATGGTAACGCTGTCAAAGAGATGCACTTAAATCTACGAAAGACTGTCCACGGAGTCGAATGGGAGGTCCTAGAAGCCGAAACAAAGAAGAATGGATTAATATTATCGATGTTGAAGGAGGGCAATCTAAAACAGACAGAAATCGCGAAAGAACTGGGCGTTTCCCCTGCTTATGTTTCACAGGTAAGAAAAAAAGCTAAGGAAGAGGAGGAAAGAGTCAAAAGGATGGAAACAGTTTTAGGGGATGCTGAAAAACAAACCGATGATTCTCCTATGGTAGAAGAAGTGGCGGAAGTCAAGTACGAAGACCAAACAGAAGATTTTTTACATACAGAAGAGGTGAAACAAGTTCAACCTTTCAATTAATTAATAACCCCCTCTCAGGGCTGACAGTTATTAATTAAATAATCATTTTATAAAAAAAGGGGAGTGATCCCCCTTTTTTTACCCTAAACAACTAGACTTTATAGTGAAAGGAATTGACTTGATTTTATTCTTAAGAACAGTGAAGCCCGCCTTTGGACAAGGTGGCTTTTGTATGAAAGGCTCAATTCAAAAACATAACAAATATAATTATTATTACGTGGCTTGGTTGGATAAAGGCAAGCTTCAAACTGTAAGCCGCTATAAAGGTTTTCTCTGTCGTGACGGTGAAATTGCCGGTATGACCGGGAAGGAAATGGCTGAACGTTTATTGTTGTTGATGAGAGCCGATGTTGAAAACGGAACTTTCAGAATAGAAAAATGGAAAGGGGACACTCCATCAGATATCATTCCTTATTTGTGGAAATGGCTTGAGGAAGACGGAAAATCATTAAGTCCGGCGACTCATAAGGATTATGAAAATTCAATCAAGAATCACCTCACGCCTTGGTTTAAGAAGAATCCTTATCAGCTTCACGAATTGCAATACGATGTTTTGTGTCGGCTTTTAAACGATATTAATCGGACAGGGAAGGGTAAGAAAAATGTTATTTATTGTTTAAGACGTTGTCTCGTTCATGCCTTCAAGTCTAATCGCATTTCAGCAATGCCAGTTTTTCCAGAAGCCAAAAAATATAACATTGTTGATCCTATTATAAAATGGTTGTCAGAAGAAAGGCAGATAAGAGTTATTCAAGCTATTCCTATAGAACATCAGCCAATCTTTTGGTGGTTGAAATATCATTTGAGAAGACCATCGGAGGCAATGGCACTGCATCGCATTGATTATGACAAGGAACAGGATGCTTTTATTATCAGAAGAACTTTTTCTAATAAACAACTTGTTCAGCATACTAAAACACACAAGATTCATATCATTCCTTGCCATAGTGAGTTTAAAAAAATCATGGAGAAAATGCCTATTCGGATTGATAGTCCGTATTTCTTTGTTAATCCTCACGGGAAATTGAAAGAAGAACACTATCACTATCAGCATAACTATCTCGTTGATTTATGGCACAAGGCTTGTGAAAAAGTTGGAGAGGATATTGACATGTATTCAGGTCTAAAACATTCAAGCTGTTCACAGTATATCAATGAAAAGCATTATTCTCTTGACCAAGTACAGATGCTTACTGACCACGCCAGAAGGGAAAGTGTTAAAAAGTATGCATCAGTAATGCTTGATGAAAAACGAAGATTGATGGAGGGGAAGTAAACCAAATATTTTATGGAGGTGATTTATGAGAAAAGCAGATTTAGTTAATGAGGTGGCAAGGGCTACTCTTACAAAGAAAGAAGCGGCAGAGGCAATAGAGATTTTTCTCGGTGTTATAGAAAAGACTTTAAAGAAGAGAGATAAAATTTTTATTTCTGGCTTTGGTACTTTTAGTATTGTTAAAAGAAAAGCACGTAAAGGAAGAAATCCAAAAACAGGGGAGGCGGTCAAAATAGCAACAAAATATACACCGAAATTTAAGCCAGCTAGGGCGTTTAAGGAATCGGTTAAATAGTGCGCTTTACACCTTAGGCTGATGCGAGGAAAAGGACTGAATGCTTTGTTTTGTTTGCCGCTATATCGGGAAGAAAATGGAGTTCAGTAGTGCGCAAGAGCACGGGTCAAAACTCAACACCTTTAATAGTTATTCTTCCTTCCTGCGGATCAGGTAGATTCTTGGCATGGAACACGTAAGTGATATCAACTTCTTCACCTTTTTTGATAAATGGGCAGAGATAAATACCATTAGCTTGAATAATTCTGTTATGGTTGTGCATCAAGTCCCCTTCCAGAGAAATTTTGATCTTTCCATTGATTAATTGGGCGGGATTCGTACCGGATAAATTATGGAGTAGATCGTGGATGCGTGATACACCGAACGGAGGATAACTATGGCCCATCACTTTCTCATACATGGTTTTTATGGGTGTTTTAATTCCTTGTTCAATCTGCTTTGCTTTGTCTATGATCATGCTAATATGGTTCGGAATTTGATCGTATATTGTGATTGATAATTCAAGTAATTCTTTGAAGTTTAAGAACATAATTTTATCACTACCGGAAATGTATAGAATAATTCTTTCGGCGGGGCACTTGCCCATGTTGTGAATATCTAATAGGGCGTTGTTCTTGCTGAGATCAGGGTGAGTGGGTTTCGCTAATTCTATTGATCTTGAATACAAATCAATACGACCGCATAGTTTACTTAAATCACTTTTAGCCATCTCTATTGCTTGGAATATCTTTTTACTGAAGTCTCTTAGAATATCTACTTTGTAAGGATAGAACGGTTCACCATCTGGATACCGGTCCTCAATCTTGTCAAGTTGTGCTTTGTTCTTTTCCACGATTCGTAAGTCATCTTCTGGTATCCTCAAATTATTCAGTTTTGATAACAAATATTCTCTATTGATAATCTTATAGGATGCCGCTGTTGTCAAATCGATCCCAGTATTGGGCGTGTTCCTGAAATTAAGTACTAATTTGGGGATAAGGTTTGATGAGGGAGTAAGATTGGTGCTTCGCATGTCAGCTATCTCATCTGGAGTAGCTTCCGCAGTAGATGAACCCCTCCGGATGTAAACCACATTCTTCTTGAGACATCCATAATTTTGCTTCAAATAAATGGGTCTTTGTTGAAGTGGAATTTTGATTAAAGCGATTTGCTTGCCCCTATAGGGTACATTCTTATATAAGAAATCTATTGGCCTCTGCGTTTTCCCGTTCACGAATTGCTGGATTTGTGAATCATCTAACAACTCTGTAATTCCAAAAATAATTGATTCTCCGCCTTTAACTTCATCTACGCCGATAATTATATAGGCATCCGTCCGACGAAATGCATTGCAGAATGCAAGAATATCTTTTAGTAATTCCGCTTTCTCGAAATCAGAAGCGTGAATGAATTTGTACTGATCACGCTTGAAGTCCAGTGTACTGCTTTCCTCTTCACGTATCAGCGCATCTAATAATATATCCGTACCAGAAGCCTGCTCATTTTCCATAAAATTACCTCAATTTGCCATGATGGTTTTGTGGCCAGTTTGACAGACTGTGCAAATTTATAAAGTGTATTTCTAATCATGATTTTTCTGTTATGTCAAATGGACCAAATCTTTTGGACTTCAAATCCTTGTTGGGTTCTAAAGTCGTAAGGTTAAAGAAGGTTAAAGACAGGTTAAAGAAATTTATTCGATGAAAATCGAATTCGGCGAATAAAATGGCGGAAGTGCATGGGAATCGAACCCACCTAGGACGGTTTTAGCGCCCCACACCGGATTTGAAGTCCGGGAGGCCCACCAGTGACCTTGGCACTTCCATCGAAGAATTTATCTGCAAAATGGCAAAGTGTCAACATGCAAAAGCATCAACGGCATTAAATTTTCGACGGGATGATCATCATTAAAAGATTTCTGACTAAGCAAAGGAAGATTTTCGATGATCTCTGAAGCTCCCGGCTTGCTGTAAATGCGGTACTGCCGGTTTTTCCAAATGATTGACCTGGTCGAATTTTTTTTTGCATCGTCTAATATACCTTGACAAGAAAAAGCAGTCTTTCTATACTCTTGTACATCTGCACTTTAATGAGCATCACCTTTTTCTCAAGTTAATTTAAAATATGAAATATTCGCAATCATACCAAAGAGGGGTTGGAATATGAAAAATGTTTTGATTACCGGAGCGACAGGATTTATCGGACGTCATGTGGTAAAAGCTAATCTGGCCAAGGGCAACAAGGTGCGCGCTTTTGTGCTGCCGGGCGATTTCGGCGAAGCCTGGTTGAAAGAGCAGGGTGTGGAGGTTATAAACGGCGACATCCGCGATTATGAAGCGGTCAGGCGCGCGGTGGGAAGTGCGGAGATCATCTTTCATACTGCGGCGGTCGTGACCGACTGGGCGCCCAAAAAACTGTTCTGGGATGTTACGGTGGGCGGCGCCGAGAATATTTGCCGGGCGGCTGTTGACGCGAAAGTATCCCGTCTGGTGGATATCAGCACCTGTGACGTATTCGGAACGGACGAATCCGTCGTCATGGACGAAAGCATGCCGCTCCAATACTGGGGGGAGCCCTATGCCGACTCCAAGATAGATGCCGAAAAGGTGATGCGCCGGTATCATAAGGAGCAGGGGCTGCCGCTCACGATGGTTTATCCCCTGTGGGTATTCGGTGAAGGCGATCAGACCTTTGTTCCGCTGCTGGCCGATGCGATTATCAAAAAGGAACTGATCTTCTGGCGTGAGGGCGCCATTGTCTGGCCCACCTATATTGACAATCTTGTTGATCTGCTGATGCTGATTGCCGAAGATGAAAGGGCGATCGGCAACGGCTATCTTGTACACGACGGCGAGTCGACAACCCTGGAGGAATTCTGCGCGGGAATCGCCGAAGCGCTGGGGGTGCCGCCGATAAAAACCCACATTCCGTACTGGTCGGCTATGACCGCGGCCAGAGTGATGGAATTCATCTGGCGGCTGTTTCGTATCCAAAAGCGTCCTTTGCTGACAACGTATACCGTGACCAATCTGGGTTCGAGATTCAGATTCTCCATCGCGAAAGCCCAGCGCGAATTGGGCTGGAAGCCACGCATCACTTACCGGGAAGGATTCCGGAAAACCATGGAATGGCTTAAAACAATCGATATCGATTCACTCAAACAGAAATAAAGGGGAGAGGGGATGAAAGATTTCAGGGATAAGTTGGTTTACATAACCGGCGGTTCCTCCGGGATCGGTCTGGCGACTGCCGGATTAATGGCGCAGGAAGGCGCCAGTGTCGTTATCTTCAGCCGACGGCAGCAGATTCTGGATGAAGCCTTAAAGCAGATAAAGTCCCGCGGCGTCTCAGCGGGACAGAAATTTGCCGGCAGATCCATGGATGTTTCCAAAAGAGAAAGCGTCGAGAGCGTGCTTTCTTCGGCGCTGGCTGAATTCGGAGCGCCTGATGTGCTGATCAATTGCGCGGGAAGGGCCTATCCTCATTATTTTGAGGATATCAGCTATCAGCAGTTCGATGACACCATGAAAACAAATCTTTACGGCATATGGAATGCGTGTTCGATTCTTGTGCCGCACATGAAGGCCAAAGGAGGCGCGATCGTCAATGTTTCATCCATGGTCGGCTTTCTGGGTGTTTTCGGCTACTGCGATTATGCGGCGTCGAAATTCGCCATTGTGGGATTTTCGGAAACCCTCAGGAGCGAGCTTAAAAAATACAACATCACCGTTTCGGTGCTTTGTCCGCCCGATACGGATACGCCGGGATTTGCTACGGAGAATCTCACAAAGCCTGCGGAGACCAGAGCCATTTCGGCGAGCGCCAAGGTCATGACGAGCGAAGAGGTTGCCCGAGAGCTGATTGCCGGCATCAGGAAAAACACCTTTATGATCATTCCGGGATTTGACGGCAAGCTGACTTATTTCCTGAAGAGGCATATGCCTTTTATCATTGACAGGGTCATGGGTGCGGCCATCAATAAAACGCAGAAGAGGTGAGATGGATGTACGATTTTAAACAAAAGACAATTATTATCACAGGCGCTTCCGGCGGCATAGGGTCGGCACTGGCCAGGGAGTTGGATGCCAGAGGAGCGCAGCTCATCCTGGCCGATATAAACTTAAACGGTCTGGAAGCGGCGGCTTCAGGTTTGCTCTCCAAGCCGCTGATGATTAAATGCGACATTACCGACAGGGCGGAGGTCAAAGGGCTTGTCGAATCGACGTTAAAAAAATTTTCAAAAATTGACATTCTGATCAATAACGCCGGCATTATCAGGCCGGCGCTTTTTGAAAATTGCAGTTATGAGGATATTGATGCTCAGATGAAGGTGAATTTTATGGGGGCAGTCAATTGCTCAAAGGAAGTCGTGTCCGTGATGATACCGGCTCGGCAGGGACACATCGTGACCATTTCCTCGCTTGCCGGTCTCGTTCCGGAAACCTACAGTTCGATTTACACGGCGTCGAAATTCGCTTTAAGAGGTTTCTTCCTGACCCTTGGAATAGAATTAAGAAGACATAACATAAAAGTATCCATTATTTTCCCCGATTCGGTCGATACGCCGATGCTGAAATATGAGGCCTCTCACGGCGGCTCTCCGCTCACTTTCCTGGGTAATGCGCAAAGTCCTGAAAAGATAGTTCAGTCCGTCATCAGGGCGATAGAAAAAAACAGGCCTGAAATATGTTCCCCCGCTTCCTCCGGTATTTTTTCAAGAATAATAATGTGCTGGCCGTGGCTCGTTACAAAACTCTGGCCGCTGCTGGAAAGGTTGGGAGAGAAGAATAAAAAATCATATCAACTTGAAAAATAAGAGGTGCTGGAATGACTGAAATAAAAGGACTCAAAACGATTGCGGTACTTGAACTGCTGACAGGCGTCGGGTTGATACTGTTCTGGATAGGCTTTTTTACCATAGGCCTTGCACCGGAGAATCCTCCTCCATGTTATTTCGCCTATGAGCATTCCTTCCCCCTGCCCGATATCGTTATGGCGATTGCCATATTTACATCGGGCATGCTGCTTTTGCAAAGAAGGGAATCGGGAAGGATTCTTGCTCTGGTCTGCTCCGGCGGCCTTATGTTCCTGGGGCTTCTTGATTTCAGCTTCAATATTCAGAACGGCACCTATATGACTTCTACGCTTGATCTGGTATTAAACGCTTTTATCAATGTCTGGTGTGTCGGTTTCGGGGCTGTTATCGCCGTGCTTCTAGGCAGGAAACCCGTTGCTTAAAAGCTTTTTATGACCGCCTTTTCCTTTGCGCTGACGCTGTGGCCGGCTATAATTGAAGTGATTCCGAACAGGACAAAGAATCATCCAGCAGCTGGACCGTGACTTCCGTGCCCTTTTTAATGGCGGTTTCGTTTTCTCCCATGACAATCAGGCCATTGGCCGTGACCATTGATTTTAAGATGCCGGAGCCCTGATCGCCGGTTGTGGCGGCAACGTAGCCGCTTTTTTCCCTTTTGACTACGGCGCGGATAAAATGCCGGAAGCCCGCCTGTTTTTTAAAATCCTCATTGCAGATGGCTTTGACTGTCTGACGGAAAATTTTCGTATGTCCCTGCATCTTTAAAAGGGAGGGGCGCACAAACTGTTCAAAAGAAACCATGGCGGACACGGGATTGCCCGGCAGACCGAATAACGGAACGCCTTCGATGGAACCGAAAGCCAGCGGTTTGCCCGGCCGCATGGCCACCTGCCAGAAATGCATGGCGTTGCCGATTTCGCCCATAACATTTTTCACAAAATCGAAATCGCCGACGGAAACGCCGCCGGAGGAAATAATCAAATCGGCGTGCAGGGCAGTTTTGAATGTTTCTTGTAAATCAGTTTTCTTATCTTTGGAAATGCCCAGCATGACGGGAATCGCGCCGCATTCCAGCACCTGCGCCGCAAGAGAGTAGCTGTTGCTGTTGACGATTTTTCCCGCCGGAGGTTCTGTTTCGATATCCACAAGCTCGTCGCCGGTGGACATGATGGCGACACGCGGTTTTTGATAAACGCTGACAAAGGCCTTGCCCAGTGCGGCGAGCATGCCGATATCGGCGGGACGCAAAGCGCTTCCCTTTTTGACAACGAGTTCCCCTTTACGCACATCTTCCCCGGCAAAACGAATATTATCCGCTTTGCCCGCCGCAATGTAAATGACGACGGTTCTGCCTTCTTTCAGAGAATCTTCCTGGCGGACAACGGCATCCGCGCCTTCGGGGATCACAGCGCCGGTCATGATACGGGCGGCTTCACCTTTCTTGATTTTTTTCAGGGCGACTTTGCCCGCCGGTATATCTTCAATGATTCTCAATTTCAAGGGATTGTCTTTTGTTGCGCCTTTGGTGTCGGCATAGCGTACGGCATAACCGTCCATCGCCGAATTATTGGCGGAAGGAATATTGCGCGGAGCGAAAATATCCTCGCCGATGACCCGTCCGCGGGTGTCCAGAATATTTATTTTTTCCAGACCCAGCGGCCGGAAATTAGCAAGAATTGTCTCCAGAGCCTCTTCCACAGAAATCATGTTTAATCTCCATTGAATTAATTAACGATAGTTTATCAAAGACTGGGCGGTTGTCAACAGATAAAGGCGTAACTAAATGAAGCGGTGCTCTGTCATATCCATTGGAATTGGAAAACATTGATTTTTCAAGGTAAACGGGAAAGTCACAGGTATGAATCCCCAAGCAGGCTGCTGTGGTTCTTAAAATAGTCCCACATGGCTTCGCATGTGGGACTATTCGACTTGCAAATATCACTACACTGCGTTTGTGATATGTGAGTCTCATTAAAACTTGGGACTCACTAAAATTTTCAATTGAATTATCCGGGAAAGAAGAATAGAAAACATTCAAAACGACCCATTCTGGATGAAAACGCTGTTTTTGATTCAGAATGGGTTTTGGTGTTATTTTTTTAATTGAATTGAAATTGGGGCTGTAATCGGTGCGGAAAATTATCACAGGGAAAAACAGAGAAGATATCGAACCTTTCCGTAATTTAATCAGGCAGATTGATGAGGGTAAGGCCAGGATTGATGTCAGCGGACTGACTGGCGCGGCCCGTTCCTTGATCACCTCTCTTCTTTTCAAGCGTCTGGACAGGCCTCTGCTGATCGTTTGTCCGGAAGAAAAGGAAGCGGCGGCCTTCGCCCGCAATCTATCCGTTTTTCTGGGAGACGAATCGGTCTTTCATTATCCGTCGCTTGATTTTCTGACGATTGATATGTTCGCCCTGCAGAAGGAGGAGGAATTGTCCCGTCTGGAGGTGCTGGCCAACCTGCAGGTGAACAGCAAAATCATCATTGTCGCTTCCGCCATCGCTTTGATGCAGAAAGTGATGCCCCTGGCTGAATTCAACAAATATCTGCAAATCATTTCCGCGGGCGATACCTTGAACAGAGATGAATTTGGCGCCCGGCTTATGGAGCAGGGCTATGTCAGAGAGAGCCTGGTGGAAGAAAAAGGAGAATTCAGCATCCGGGGAAATATTATTGATATCTTTCCCCCTGCCGAAAAAAATTCTCTGCGTCTGGAAATGTTCGGTGACGAAATAGAATCCATCCGAACTTTTGACGCCTCCTCGCAGCGTTCGACGGGAACAGCTTCCGCCTTTGTCGTACCGCCGGCCAGTGAAGTCATTATCAATCCGTCGACACTGGAACTGGCTGTGCGCAATATCAGAAGGCGCGCCGACGATCTTTCGCTGTCCCGCGAGATCCGCAATCGTCTGGTGGATGCGCTGAAAGACGGTTTGACCAATGCCGTCAATCCGATATTTCTGCCGCTTTTTTACGAATCGTACGATCATGAAAGCGGACTTTCCAGCGATAAGTTGTCCGGCCTCTTTGACTATCTCTCGAATAATACTCTGGTGATTCTCGATGATCCGCTGGCCGTAAATCAGGCGGTTCAAAACGCTGAACTCAGTATGGACAAGCTGTTGTTTAAAACGAGGAACAGCGGCAAATTTTATCTGGAAAAAGAAAATATTTATTTTGATCCGGCTTTGATAACGGCAAGGCTGGAAAAGTTCGGACACGTGTTTCTGGCAGGTCTTCATCTCGATAAAGAAGAAGACCATGCGGAGGCTGTGATTGATTTTGAAACCTGCCCGTTCACCGGTGCGGCCCAGCCGCTGGCCGGTGAAATAAAAGAAGAAGCATCGCTGAGATCTGCCGCAGAAAAAATCAAATCCTGTCTGGCTGAAGAAATGCTGATTTTTTTCTTTTGTCCGGCGCCGGAAGATATCAGCCGGATGAAACAGCTTTTTTCATCCTATGATTTGCCGATGCAGATTTTGTCCGAGCCGGATCCGGTTCTGGAAATTATCGACCGGCGGCTGGAAAATCCCCGGCTTATTTTACGGCAGGGGGAGATTTCCGCCGGTTTTATCATGCCGGCCATGAAACTGGCTTTTTTGAGTGAAGAAGAAATATTTGTCAAAAAAGCTCCCCGCCGCCGCGTGAAGCCCGTGCGGGAAGGCTACTTTATAAAATCATTCGGCGATTTGAAGGAAGGTGATTATGCCGTTCATACCGATTTTGGCATCGGCGTATACCGGGGATTGAAAAAAATCACTGTGCGGGAAATCGAAAACGATTTTCTGGTCATTGAATATCTGGACGGCGATAAGCTTTATCTTCCCGTGAATTCCCTGGAAAAAATTCAACGCTATCTCGGTCCGGACGGTTATGTGCCGAAGATTGACAAAATGGGCGGGACTTCGTGGGAAACCGTCAAAGAAAAGGTTAAAAAGTCGGTGCGGGAATATGCCGAAGAACTGGTTTCCATTTATGCCGCCCGCGAGGCGCTGGAAAGAAAATCGTTTTCTCCGCCGGACAGAATCTATGAAGAATTCTGTTCCACCTTTGAATTCGAAGAAACGCCGGATCAGGTCAAGGCGATTGAAGATATCAACCTGGATATGGATGATTACAAGCCGATGGACAGGTTGATTTGCGGCGATGCCGGTTTCGGCAAAACGGAGATCGCGATCCGTTCGTCTTTCCGGGCGGTTATGGATGGCAGGCAGGTTGCCGTTTTAGTGCCCACGACCGTTCTCGCGGAACAGCATTACCGGACTTTTTCCCGCCGCTTCAGTGATTTTCCCGTCCGCGTGGAAGTGTTGAATCGTTTTAAAAGCGCTGCCGAGCAAAAGAAAATCGTGGAAGAGATAAAATCCCAGCAGGTGGATATTGTTGTGGGAACACATCGTCTGCTGCAGAAGGATGTTGCCTTCAAGGATCTGGGGCTCGTCATCATCGATGAGGAACAGCGTTTCGGCGTGACGCATAAGGAAAAATTAAAAAAGATGCGCACGCTCGTGGATGTGCTCACGCTTTCAGCGACGCCGATTCCGCGCACACTGCATCTGTCGCTGGTCGGCATCCGGGACTTATCCATTATCAACACGCCGCCGGAAGACAGGGTTTCCATAAAAACCTATGTTCTGGAATTTGATGAGGACGCGATTAAAGCTGCAATAGAAAAGGAACTGGAGCGCCAGGGACAGGTGTTTTTTGTCCACGATCGGGTGCGTTCGATTTATTCGATTGCCCGCCTGGTCCAGCGCCTTGTGCCGCAGGCGAGAGTCGGAATTGTTCATGGCCAGATGAAGCCGGCGGAAATCGAAAAAGCCATGACTGAATTTGTCCGGCAGGAATGCGATGTTCTGGTCTGCACCACGATCATCGGCTCCGGTCTGGATATTCCCACGGCCAATACGATCATTATCAACCGTGCCGAAAAATTCGGCCTGGCGCAGCTCTATCAGATACGCGGCCGCGTGGGACGTTCCAGCCGCGAAGCTTTCGCTTATCTGTTGTTGCCGCAGGGAGCGATGCTTTCCCGCGACGCCATGAAGCGACTGCAGGTGATCAAGGAATTTTCCGAGCCGGGATCAGGTTTCCGGATCGCCTATAATGATCTGGAAATCCGCGGCGGCGGAAATCTGCTGGGAATTTCCCAGTCCGGTCATATATCGGCGGTGGGTTATGAACTTTATACCGAATTGATGGAGAAGACTGTCCGCGAAATCAAGGGAGAAAAAACAGACGAAGAGGAATTAATGCCTGAAATTCAACTGGGGATTTCCGCTTTTATTCCCGAAGAGTATGTGCAGGATGTTCATCAACGGCTGGTCTTGTATAAAAGAATATCTCTGGCGGCCAATGATGAAGAGCTTCATCAGATTAAAAATGAATTGCAGGATTGTTACGGCGAATTGCCTCCGGCGGTGGACAATCTCTTAAAGGTAATCAATATCAGGAATAATCTTAAACCTCTTAAAGTCAGAAAGATGGGGTATGACGGCAAATATCTGTATCTTTACTTCCGGGATAATTCACCGGTGGATCCCGCCAGAATTATCGCTCTTTATCGCAAGAAAATTAAGGATTTACGATTTACTCCGGATTATAAGCTTTTTGTTCCCGCTCCCGCTTTGTCCGGGAGGGAAATTCTGACGCAGGCCGATTTGTTGTTAAAGATGCTTGCCCAATAGCCGCAAGCAGGATATAAAGAAATATTATGATTAAAACAGAACGGTATTTCAAAATTTTTTCTTCCGCCGGAAAATCCGGAAGGAGTTTGCCGGTTCCCGGTGTTTTTCTATGTCTGTTTTTATCCTGTTGCATTATTTCCTGCGATAAATTTGATATTTTTTCCCGCCCTTATGTTGCGACGGTGAACGGCTCCAAAATTTATCTTGAGGATTATCAGGCCGTTCTGAATAAAAAAATTCAAATGGTGCCTGAAGAGTTTCGGAAGCAGCCCGATGCCATGAAAAAATTCGAAGAAGAAGTTCTGGATGCTATGATTACGGAAAAAATAATGCATTTACGGGCGCAGGAACTTAAAATATCCGTCAGCGATGCCGAACTGGAAAATAAAATTCAGGAAATTAAAAAAGATTATGGTGATGATTTTACCCGCCTGTTTAACGGGGAAAATATAAATTACGAGGAATGGAGAGAAGAATTTAAAGAAGAACTGCTGCTGCAAAAACTGATCGCGATGGATGTTAATGCCCGGATTAAAATCTCGGAAGATGAGATTAAAAAATATTATCATGAGCGCCGCGGTAATTACAAGACGGATTCGGGCGTAAGAGTTGCGCAAATCGTTGTTCAGGATCTGGCAACGGCTCAAAAAGCAATGGAGAGATTAAAATCGGGAGAAGATTTTTCCCAAGTGGCCGCCGATATGTCTATCGGTCCGGAAGCCCGTCGTGGCGGAGATCTGGGACTTGTTACCAGATGGGTCATGCCGGAACCTCTGGATAAAACCATTTTTAAAATGCCGGTGAATAAGATCAGTCCGATTGTCCAGAGTTCTTATGGATTTCATATTTTCAAGGTTTTGGAAATTCAGCCGGTCAAAGAAAGAGGTCTGGCCGACGTCAGAGATGATGTGATTGCCGATATCCGGATGCAAAAGGAAGAATCGGCTTTTGCGATCTGGCTGGAAGAATTAAAGAAAAAGGCTGTCATTAAAAAAGAGGCCAATATCAAGACAAAGAAACCGAACAAGTAAAAATAAGCAAGGGAGGAATCACTGTGAAGTTTTACAGAACATTTATTTTGGTTTTATGGAGCATTATATTCCTGTGCCTGCCGGTGCAGGCAGAGGTGGTGGATAAAATTATTGCCGTGGTCAATGATGAGATCATAACGCTTTACGACTTGAACGCGGCATTCGAACCATACCAGAAAAATATCGAAAATACTTACAAGGGAAATGATAAGGATGCCCTGATCAGACAGACGAAAGAAGCTTTTCTCCAGCGGCTTATTGATAATATGCTGATTGAACAGGAAGCGAAAAGAACAGGTATTAGCGCTACGGTCAAGGAAGAAGACGTTATGGACGTGCTTCAGGATACCTTGGTTAAACAGAACGTAAGCATGCAGGATTTTCTGAAAAATCTGGCCAGGGAAGGCGGTTCCATTGAGGGTGTAAAAAAAGACATCAGATCGCAGATTGTCCGTATGCGGCTACTCCGGCGTGAAGTCAAAGATAAAATAATTGTTACCGATAGTGAGATCGGAGCCTATTACAACGAACACCGTCAGGAGTACGAAGGGAAGGAAAGCGTGAGAATGAAACAGCTTTTACTGATGGTGCCCCCGGGTGCGGATAAAAACGTAAAAATGAAAATCAGGAATAACGCTCTTCAGCTTCGCGAACTGATTATGAAAGGAGAATCTTTCGATCTGCTGGCTGTTAAATATTCTCAGGGACCGGCGGCGGCGCAGGGCGGCGATGTCGGTTTTATCGAGAAAGGAACAATTATTCCGGAAGTTGAAACAGTTGCTTTCAACCTTCCTTTGAATCAGGTCAGTGAAGTCATCGAATCCAATGTGGGTTTTCATATCATCAAGGTTGTGGATAAAAAAGGTGCGGGATTGAAACCGATCGCCATGGTCCGGGAGGAAATAAAGGCAAAAATCGAGGAAGAAAAACTGGACAAAAAATTTGCAGAATGGATTTCTTCCGTCAGGGCCAAATCGCACATCGAAATAAAGTTGTAAAACAGCCATAGAAGTAAAAAATGGACGCGATAAAAGTCAGAGGCGCCTCTCAGCACAATTTAAAGAATATCAGTCTGGATATTCCCCGGGATAAATTTGTTATTATTACCGGTGTGAGCGGCTCCGGCAAGTCGTCGCTGGCGTTCGACACGATCTACGCTGAGGGGCAGAGGCGGTATGTGGAATCGCTTTCCGCATATGCGCGTCAGTTTATCGGGCAGATGGATAAGCCGAACGTGGAATCTATCGAAGGCTTGTCGCCCGCCATCGCCATCGAACAGAGAACGTCCAGCCATAATCCGCGTTCCACCGTCGGGACGGTCACGGAAATCTACGATTACTTTCGACTGCTTTACGCCGCCATCGGTGTTTGTCATTGCTGGCGTTGCGGGCGGGAAATAAAATCACAGACCATTGACGGCATTCTGGAAAGTATTCTTTCTCTTCCCGCAAATACGGCCTTCAGCGTTCTGGCGCCTTTGGTGCGCGGGAAAAAAGGAGAGTTTCAGAAGGAACTGAAAAAACTTCAGAAAGAAGGATTCGCGCGCGTCCGGATTGACGGAGAGATTCGTGATCTGGCCGAAGAAATTGTTCTGGAGAAGAATAAACGTCATGATATTGATCTTGTTGTCGACCGTCTGATTTTAAAAGAGGGCGTCAGGAAAAGACTGAGGGATTCCCTGGAGATTGCGTCAAGCCGGGCGGAAGGGCTCGTGCGTGTCGTGACCACCGGAGGTAAAGAAATGCTGTTTAGCGAGAAATATGCCTGTCCCGATTGCGGCATCAGCATTCCCGCGCTGACGCCCCGTATGTTTTCCTTTAACAATCCTTACGGGGCTTGTCCTGATTGCAACGGCCTCGGTTCTTCCATGCGTTTTACGGAATATCTGGTTGTCCCTGACGCCGGATTGTCCCTGCGGGAGGGAGCGATTGCGCCGTGGGCCGGAAGGCACTCTCTTTATTATTACAGCATTCTGGACGCGCTCAGCACTCATTACGGTTTTGATGTCAATACGCCGTTCAACAAGTTGCCGGAAAAAATTCAAAAAGTTCTCCTCTACGGATCGGGCAGTGAAAACATTAAATTCTATCATGACCGTGCGGATAAAAGATATTTCGCCCACCGGCCTTTTGAAGGAGCGATCAAACAACTGGAGCGCCGCTGGCGGGAAACCAATTCGGCGTCGGTGCGCAATGATTTGATGCGCTACATTGATTTAAGCGCCTGCGATACCTGTCACGGGGCGCGTTTGAAAGAGGAAATCCTGGCCATTACGGTGATGGGAAAAAATATTTACGAGTTGTGCCAGTTGTCCATCCGCGACTGCTATGATTTTTTCGAGCGAATGAAACTGTCGGCGCAGGAAAAAAACATCACCGAAAGAATCATCCGGGAAATTAAAAGCCGGCTGCAGTTTCTGCTCAATGTCGGCATGGATTATCTGAGCCTGGAGAGGGCCACATCGTCTTTATCCGGCGGAGAAAGCCAGCGCATCCGGCTGGCCACGCAGATCGGCTCCGGACTCATGGGCGTGTTGTATGTGCTCGATGAACCGACTGTTGGACTGCATCAGAAAGATAATTTGCGTCTGATCGATACGCTCAAGAGGCTGCGCGACATGGGCAATACGGTGCTGGTTGTGGAGCATGACGCCGACATGATCCTCGCCTGCGATCATATCGTGGATATTGGGCCGGGCGCGGGAACGGAAGGCGGAGAAATAATTTTTCAGGGGACTCCCGCTGAAATTATGCGAAGCGATGTTTCGCTGACGGGCCGGTATTTGTCGGGCAAAGACTCCATCGAGATGCCGTCAAAGACGAGGCCGATTACCGGCAGGTATGTTGTCCTGGAAGGCGCCAGTGAAAATAATCTGAAAAATATCGATATTAAAATACCGGTGGGGGTTTTTACCGCGGTGACCGGGGTTTCCGGTTCCGGGAAAAGCACCATGGTGATTGAAACGCTTTATAAAGTGGTGGCGCGCCGTTTGAATCAGTACAACGGCTCAATGGGAAAAATCAAAAAAGTTGTTGATCTGGGGGATATCGAACGGGTGATTATGATCAATCAGCACCCCATCGGGCGCACGCCGCGGTCCAATCCGGCGACGTACACGGGCGTTTTTTCTTTTATCCGCGATTTATTCACCAATCTTCCCGAGTCGAAAATGCGCGGATACAAACCGGGGCGTTTCAGCTTCAACGTGAAGGGCGGACGCTGCGAGGCCTGCGAAGGCAACGGTTTGATCAAGATCGAAATGCACTTTTTGCCGGATGTCTATGTAACCTGCGATGCGTGTCACGGTAAACGATTCAATCAGGATACGCTGGACATCAAATATAAGGATAAGAACATTGCCGATATTCTGGACATGACGGTCAAGGAGGCTTTAATATTCTTTGCCAATGTTCCCGCCATTAAATCACATCTGCAGCTGCTCAATGAAGTCGGCCTGGGATATATTCATCTGGGACAGTCGGCAACGACGCTCTCCGGCGGTGAAGCGCAGAGAATAAAACTGGCGCGGGAACTGGGTAAAAAAACAAACAGCAATACCCTTTATATTCTGGATGAGCCCACGATCGGATTGCATTTTGCGGATATTCAGAAACTGCTGGATGTTTTAATGCGCCTGGTGGATATGGGCAATACGATGGTTGTCATTGAGCATAATCTGGACATCATCAAGTGTGCCGATTATGTTATTGATCTGGGGCCGGAAGGCGGCTCCGGCGGCGGCAGGATTGTCGCTTCGGGAACGGTCGGAAAAGTGGCCCATGATGAAAATTCGGTAACCGGCCGGTTTTTACGAAAAGTTATTCCTGCCTGAAATTTACTGCGCGCCGGTTGCAAAATCATCCGGAAGGCGCACTCCCTTGCATAAGGTAAATAAAAAAATCCGTAACTATCTTAAAAATAAATAATGCCTTGACATAATCGTCATAATTGTTTTATCTTTTAAAAAGTAGGGAAGTTTTGTAATGACGGTAGCGGAAAGGATATTAAACTGTCTGAGGATTCAATATACCGACACTCCATACTGATTGTCGACGATGAAGATTCCATTCTCAATGCTTTCAAACGTATCTTAGCCGACGAAGATTATGAAGTTCACGTTGCGCGCAGTGGTTCGGAAGGTCTGAGCAAGCTGCGCTCGTCCCCCAAACCCTATTCTCTTATTATTTCAGATCAAAGGATGCCGGAAATGAGCGGAGTTCAGTTTTTCGCTCAGGCCAGGAATATTTTCCCGGACGCCGTCCGTATCCTGCTGACGGGGTACGCTGATTCCGATGCCATCATTGAAGCCATCAATAAAGGCGGAGTTCATCTTTATTTCACCAAGCCCTGGCATGAAGAGGAAATCCTGCTGCATATCAAGCAATCGCTTTCCAAAGTAGAAATAATGGCGGAAAATAAACGTCTGGTTGATGTTATAAAAGAGAAGAACAGAGAATTGACGGAATTGAACAAAACGCTGGAAAAGAAAGCCCGGGAAAAAACCAAAGATCTTTTAATTCAGACGGAAAAACTCAAGGAAAGTTATAAAAAATCGCAAGTCATTCTGGATGGCATTGTCAGGACCTTATCCAAGATTATAGAAACAAGAGACCCTTACACCTCGGGGCATGAAGATCAGGTGGCCAAAATTGCCTGTAAAATTGCCAGAGAAATGGGATTATCCGAGGAACAGATTTTATTCATTCATATTGCTGCAACGCTTCATGACATCGGTAAAATATCCGTTCCCTCGGAAATATTGACCAAGCCGAGCGCGTTGAGCAGCCTGGAAAGAGAAATCATCAAAACACATTGCAAGGTCGCCAACGACGTTCTGATCAATATTGATTTTCCTTATCCGGTGGCGGAAGTTATTTATCAGCATCATGAAAGACTGGACGGCTCCGGTTATCCGCGGGGGTTGAAAGGCGAGGAAATTGCGCTGGAAGCCCGGATTATAGGCGTTGCCGATGTTATTGACGCGATGGCTTCCTACAGGCCATACCGGCCGGCCCTCGGGGTAGAAGCCGCCATTGAAGAAATCGTCAAGTTTAAGGGAGTCACCTATGACCCGGTGGTCGTGGACGCCTGCCTGAAGGTGTATCAAAAAGCCGCCAATAAAATCATTGAAAAAAATCTTCTGTCAATAAATTAACCGATTGTCGTCGGACAATGGAGAAGAGAACGATTATCCGTTACTTCCGGATACAGTTCTCCTGTTATTTTCTTTCCCCGAAAATTGCTCTGCCGATCCTCACAATCGTCGCGCCCTCTTCAATGGCGATTTCAAAATCATCGGTCATTCCCATGGAAAGTTCCTCCATTAAGATACCGGTGATTCCCTCTTGAATGATTTTCTTTTGAAGGTTCTTCAGTTCGGAAAAATAGGGACGGGACTTTTCCGGATTATCGGAATAGGGCGCCATCGTCATGAGTCCCTTTATCGAAACATTTTCCAGCGGGGAAATATTTTTAATCAGGTCGACACTCCGGATTGCCGGTATGCCGTTTTTTGTTTTTTCGCCGCTGACATTCACTTCAATCAAAATGTTTATTTTACGGCCGGCCAGACGGGCTCTTTTATTTATTTCTTCGGCCAGTTCCGGGCGATCGACGGAATGAATATAATCGAAAAGATTCACGGCATACTTTGCCTTATTGGTTTGCAGGTGCCCGATCATATGCCACTGGACGCGCTTTTCCATGACGGCAATTTTTTCTTTCGCTTCCTGAACATAATTTTCTCCCAGCATGGTGACGCCCGCGTCCAGAGCCTGTGCGATGGCGGAGGGAGAAACCGTTTTTGTTACCGCCAGAAGCTTAATGGAATCGGGGACGCGGTTGACCCTTGCGGCGGCGGCGGCTATTCTCTGCCTGATTTTATTGATATTGGCGGCAATGTATGTTTCCATGAGACTTACCGAAATTTTATTACTTTGAATTCTTTCAATGTCTCCAGAACTTCACAAAGCGGCAGTCCGATGACGTTTGTGTAGGATCCGCGAATGGACCGGATAAAATAGGCGCCCCGGCCCTGGATGGCGTATCCGCCAGCCTTATCGTAAGGTTCGTCACAGGCGATATACCAGCTCATTTCATCGGGACTGATCGTTTTGAATCGCACGGCGGATTGAATAACTTTTGTGGTACAGATTCCGGACGACACCCGGACAATGGTAAAGCCTGTAAACACTTTGTGTTCGCGTCCGCTCAGTTTTTTCAGCATATTTGCGGCCTGCGCCTGATTGGCCGGTTTGCCCAGAATCCTTCCGTCAATCACGACGATCGTATCGGCTCCCAGCACCCAGCTGTTTTGATTTTTTTCAGCGACGACGGTTGCTTTATCCAGCGAAAGCCTGCGGACATGACGGGCCGGACTTTCTCCCGCGAGATAATCTTCATTGACGTGGGCGGGAATGATTTTAAAATTTAATCCGACGGATTTAAGAATTTCACGCCGGCGCGGCGAAGCGGAAGCTAAAATGAAGGAGACATTGTGATTTAGAGGCATTTTTCTTCGTGTTTCCCGAAATTATTTTTTCGTCTGTATCACAAATTTAAGCAGCCCTGTCAATTGTAAATTCTCATTGCGTTCAGATAAACATCGGCGTTATGATATCGCCGAAAAACATCGACGAGGTGAATGATGAAAAAAACATTTATTCTGCTTCTTACCCTGATTTTTTTTGCGGCATTTTTGGGTGTGGCGGCGGCTCAGGAAAGAAGGGCTCAATTAACCATACCCGGTTGCAGTGCCTGAGGTTCGAAGCAAAGGATAGGTTCTATCCTGAAAGAAGTTAAAGGAGTAAAGAAATATCAATTCGAAAATAATGATACACTGGTGGTGACTTTTGATGATGAAATAACCACTCTGGATACCATTATTAATGAACTCAAAAAAGGAGGCAAAACAGTAAAAGGGAAACCTGTTTATTTAAATAAAGCTGATTAGCCGGATGATATCAGGAAAATGATTAACCCGACCTGAACTAAAGATACTTCTTTAATTTGTCGGCTTCGAGTTTCTCGACAATTTTTTTGACATCCTGGGAACGGCCTTTTTTGCAGATCAGCAAAGCGTCTTTTGTTTCGACGACGATCAAGTCTTTTACCCCCACCAGGGCAGTCAGTTTGCGCGGGTTGTAAACGAGAGAATCTTCCGAATCTTCCAGGATTGTCCGGCTGCCGCCCACCGCGGCGTTGTTTTTGGTATCTTTGGACGATATTTCCCAGAGGGCATCCCAGCTTCCGACGTCGCTCCAGCCAAAATCTCCCGGAAGGATGAAAACGTTATCCGCTTTTTCCATAACCCCGTAGTCGATAGATATGGAATCCAGCTTTCTGTAGACACGGGAAACTGTTGCCGCTTCCAGGGGAGAACCTATCGCCTCCTCTATTTGCATCAGTCCCGCGTATAATGCGGGCAGCCAGCGGCCGATTTCTTTTAATATAACCGAGTTTTTCCAGATAAACATGCCGCTGTTCCAGTAAAAATTGCCGCTTTGAACAAATTCCGCCGCCTTTTGAAAGTCGGGTTTTTCGCGGATGGACTTTACGCGGAAAATTTCTTCATTTTTTATTTTTTTGAGTGAATTTCCCTTTTCGATATAACCGAATCCCGTCTGAACGCTGGACGGTTTAATGCCGATCGTGACCAATCCATCTTCGTCAGCGGCGGTTTGGGCAGCTGCCCCGAGCACATCGATAAACTTTTGGGTATCCGCGATGGCGTGATCGGAGGGCAAAACGATCATGATATCGTCGGGGACGATTTTACGGATGTGCAGCGCTGCCAGCCCGATACAGGCCGCCGTGTTTCTTCCCTGAGGTTCGATGATAATATTTCGGGATGGAATTTCCGGAAGCTGTCTCGTTAAAGTACGTGCATGCTTTTTGCCTGTGACGACAAGAATATTTTCCGGCGGAACAAGCGGTTTGATGCGGTCCACCGTTTCCTGGATGATTGTTTTGTCGCTGATGATATTTAACAGGTGTTTGGGTTTTTTCTCTCTGCTGCGCGGCCAGAATCGCGCGCCTTTGCCGCCGGCCATGATTACTGCGTACATGATTTCATCTCCGCTCCTGAATTGGTATATTAATGGATCACTCTTATAATATAATGTGTCTTGCAATTTCAAGGCGGAAAAGATAATTTATCAAACCATGGCCAATAATATAACATATCCGGAAATCACATTGAAAAAGGGACGGGAAGAAGCGCTGCTGCGCGGTCATCCCTGGATATTTTCCGGCGCAATAGCCTCACTGAAAGGTAATCCCGGCGCGGGCGATGTTGTCCTGGCCAGAGATTCTTCGGGCAGTAATCTGGCTCTGGGATTTTTTAATCCCGCCACGGATATCGCGTTTCGGGTTTTGACCAGAAAATGCGAAGAAAATATTTCCCCCTATTTCTGGCAGTCCCGTTTACACGAGGCATTCAAATTGCGGCAGAGAATCATCGGCGAACAGACGAACGCCTATCGCTTGATTAATGCCGAAGGCGACGGATTTCCGGGATTGATTGTCGATGTCTACAATACAACACTGGTTTTTTCGATTGCCACCGCCGGAATGGAACAGCAGAAGAGTCATATCATCAACGCTCTTGTTTCCCAGTTAAAACCGACGCGGATTTACGAGCAAAGCGACAGCCGGTCACGCCGCCTGGAAGGTCTGGAAGTTAAAAGCGGAGTTGTCTTCGGCGAAAATGCAGGCCCGGGCGTGGAAATAATGGAAAACGGTTTGAAATTTGAGGTGGATGTTGTTTCGGGGCAGAAGACCGGATTTTTCCTCGACCAGCGCGTCAACCGGGAAAAGATAGGAGCATTGAGCCGTGACGCCATTGTCCTGAATTGCTTTGCTTATACGGCGGCTTTTTCCGTTTATTGCGCGGAAGGCGGGGCAAAAAAAGTTGTTTCTCTGGATGTATCGCATTCCGCCTGCATGGCCGCCAGAAAAAATCTGCATCTTAACTGGTTTTCCGTGGAAAATTATCCGGTCATAGAAACCGATGTTTTTGAGTATTTGAGAAATGCTCAGGAAAATTTCAATCTTATTATTCTTGATCCGCCGGCGTTTGCCAAAACAAAAAGAGATGTGGCCAAGGCATCGCGGGGATATAAAGAAATCAATTTACAGGCAATCAAACACCTGACCAAAGGCGGGATGCTCGCCACCTTCTCCTGTTCCAATTTTATCGAAGAAGATCTTTTTTATAAAATTGTTCTTGGAGCAGCGCGGGATGCCGGCGCCGATTTGCAGCTGTTGATGAGACTGGAAGCCGGACCGGATCATCCCATTGCTCTGGGACATTCCGAAGGCCGTTATCTGAAGGGATTATTGCTGGTTAAAAAGAATTAACTGCATTTTTTATCTGTTTTCTTCCTGCTTTTCTTTCAGGGATGCCGATTTTTCCGCCAGGTGATCGATGATCTTTTCATGGATAAGACGGGAAGCCATATTGTTGCCGACCGTTCCAACGAAAACGGAAACGGAGGTTAAATTTCTTTCCACGTATTCGACTTTGATCGTTACTTTTTCATCCTGAATGACGGCTTTGATGATGCCTGTAGAAATCTTGCGTTCCTTTTGAATATCCGTTGCTTTTAATTCACTGACCGATTTTTCACAGGCTGTCCAGACCGCGTCGATATCGGCTTTATAATCGCTTATAAGATTTCCATCCTGATAAAGAAACTTGCCGGAACTTATGCTGGCGACTTTACCCCGCAAGTTGATTGCCGCATCGCATCCGGCCATAAGCAGTAAGACGATA
>JAJFTS010000089.1 GCA_021372815.1 Deltaproteobacteria bacterium
TTTGGTCTGGCAATGGTCACGGCTTCTTTTAATAAATTGTCAAATTCATTAGAGTGACGGGAATTTTTGGAAATACGCAGGTGGGTGTAAAAATCCTGCGGGTCCGGTGAAAAACTGATGTTATGGATAAGCTGCATCAGGTTACCCCTCCTTGACCGTTATCGAAGTTTAAAGCCTTCAAATATTCCCGCTGAAAGTCTGGAAGGGAGGACAGATTAATGGAATCCATTCTATCGCGTATATTTTTTGCGTGCAGAAAAAAATCCGCATCGGTCAGAACACGTTCGGCAGCCTGAAGACTGGTATTGCCGAGAAAAGACCAGTCGGCGTTTTCAAACGACGGCAGAAATCCAAGCTGTCTGAAATTATCAATATCAAGGTTTTCCCCAAAAGCACCGGCAATGTATACTTTATCAACCGCTTTCTGATCAAGACCGGCCCGATTAAGCAGAAGCCGCGCTCCTGCAAGACTGGCTCCTTTAGCCAACTGAAGATTGCGGATGTCCTGTTGTGTCATGATAATATTTTCAAAGAACCGGATTCCTCCGGTTTCAAAAATGGCCGGTTGCGGCAAGGTACTTGTTTTATGCAGTTTCCCGCTATGATCAATAATTCCGTTTTTTAAAAGAATGGCCAGGAGATCAATCATGGCCGTACCGGTCAGACCCAGCGGAGTATCTCCGTCAAACTGAAAGTTGAACCGGCCGCATTGTTCTTTTATATGAGTCACAGCGCCTGTACACGCGCTGATACCGCAGCTGATATTCATGCCTTCAAGCGCGGGTCCCATCGCGCAGGAAGTTGCCGGAATTTTCCTGTCATTACGGATAAGCGCCATTTCACCGTTTGTGCCGAGATCAATGAAAAAGATGTTGGCGGAATCCCTATCGGCGACAAGACTTACTCCGCCTACGATATCGGCGCCGATAAATGCATCCGCCACCGGCAATATCAAAACCTTTTCATTATTCAGAATCGAACCGGTGCAAAAATCCCTGACCGGCGCAGTAAAAGGTGCATGTCCCAGCGGGGATGTATCAAGCCCGAGCAAAAGGTAAAGCATGGTTGTGTTTCCGCTAAAAGAAACGGTCTGTGCCTGACCGACAGAATTTTTAATCGCACCACGGATAAGCGACTGCATCTTTGAAGCAGCGACCGGATCGGCAGCAGCCCCAATGCGTGAAATAACATCATGACCGTAACGCCGCTGCGGATTAGAAAATGAATCATCCTGTACCGATTTAAAGTCCGATAATCGCAGTTTTACTGTAGTCGTTCCTATATCTACGGCTGCATAGGGGAAATGCTTTTGGCGTGAAGTGCCGGAATTTCCATGTTCACCTTGCTCCCGATCGAGCCGGACAATGGCATCGCCCTCAAGGCGCGCCCGGCAGGCAGGAATTTCGTAATCTTTTACCAGATGTGGTTTTGCATCGTCCGTTTGGGAAAACCAGCCTTCAACCTGAATCCGGCACTTTCCGCAATGACCATTCCCGCCGCAGGGCGTATTTATAAAAACACCCATTTCAGCCAATGCATCCATCAGCAGGGTTCCCTGAGTAAATTGGGAACAGTCACCGGAAGGTTCTATTCTTATCTTAAAAAGACTCATTTTTTTCAGTTTGCGCTTTTTTGTTTCCGCCAATCAAGCGCGGCAGCAATCAGCGCGTCCAGATTTTCCGGAGGAGTATCCGGGACCATATCGCAGCCCGTTGAAAGAATAAAGTCGCTTCCTTTCATAGCATCCATCAGATGAAGAACTTTCTCACGGATTACGTCGTGCCGGCCTTTTTGGAGAACGCCAACCGGGTCAATATTTCCTATCAGTGTTTTGAGCCCGACTCTATCTTTAAGCTGTGAAAAATCTACCTGCCAGTCGAGACTGATCCCGATAATACTGGCGGTTTCTGAAAATGCAGCCGCATGGTGGTTGGTATCGCCGCAGACATGCAGAATAGCCTGTGGAATTATTTCCGCCAGCTTTTCAACTGCCGGACGTATGGCATCGTCAAATGTTTTTGGAGAGAAAATCAGGGCCTGCGGTTCAAGAATCACAATAAAATCAGCTCCGGCTTTAAGCAGACACTCTGCATAACGGCGGCTGACTGCGCCGGCATGTCCCAGAATGCGCTTAAACCCTTGAGCATCACGGCGGCTGATTTTTATCAGGGAAGTAATACCGCACAGATGAGCCGCGAGAGTTGCCGGCCCCACAACATAGGATACAAGCGGCTTACCGGTTAATGTCCTGATTTTTGCAACTGATTCCAGATTGATACGCATGGGATCAGCGTTCCATGGTTCCGGTATGTTAAGTGAGCATACATCATCGGGTGAAGCGCAGGGGTTGGCACTGATAGCGGGAACCCTTCCCATAAATTCATAGGGACATCCCAGGGCCCTTGCTTCGATGGATGTATCCATCAGGCTGAAAGCAAAATCGATATCGGGAAAACGGCTCAGAAAAGCGCTGACGGCTTCGGCATGTACAGACGGATTAAAAAGCGCTTCACGGGCTTCGGCACGGATAAGCCGCATACCGATCGATGTACCGAGCGGCGCGATGAGCGGGAGCGGGAAATCTTTCGTCATGTCATTGCTCCGCACATTTTTTCCATCGTCCTGACAGCATCAACAGCTGTGGCCGAGTATACATCGGCTCCCATTTCATCCTTAAGCTGTTCGGATGTGCAGGCTCCTCCGATGAAGACACGCACTTTTTCCCGCAGCCCCTCACGTTTTAATGATTCCACTACTTCACCAATACTGCCTACCATCGTGCTTAACAGACAGGAAAGACCGATAAAACTCGCCTTTTTCTCTTTGACCGTGTTCACAATGCGTTCAGCCGGAACATCAATGCCCAGATCGATCACTTCAAAGCCGTTGGCATCCAGCAGCATGCAGACGATGTTCTTGCCGATTTCGTGAATATCGCCCTTGACCGTCGCCATGACAACCTTTCCCTTCTGTACGGCATCAGATGAATTCATGCGTGCTTTAAGATTCGGCATAACCTCGTTTACAATTTCACCGGCCATCACCAGATCGGCCAGAAAATATTCACCTGTATTGAATTTTTCGCCGACGATATCCAGTCCCTTGCATATCCCGTCCTGAATAATACTCAAGGGAGATATTCCTTCATCCAGACAGATCTGAACTACATTATTGATGTTGTCGAAATCAAGTTCGTCAATAGCTTTTATAACCGACTGTAATGCATTGCTCATGATATTCTCCTGATATTTAAATTATTCAATTTGTCCGATAGACGCCATATTTCTTACACGCATCAATCATTACTCTGAGTTTGTCGGCAGGCATATTGCTCATGCCATGAATGGGTCCCAGAATAAAGCGCCCGCCGGTAGCAAGTTTTTCAATAAGCAGTTTAACCTGGTCCACTATTTCCTGATCACGGGATCGTTCGGTCAGCAGGTAATCGATCCCTACCCCGCCGATTATGGTGACCCGGTCGCCGTGCCGCTCTTTGCATTTAAAAATGTCTACGGTGGATGTGTTCTCGTAGGCGTGCAGACCATCCACACCCCAGTCAATAAACATGTCAAAAAGCACGGTATTGTCGCCGCAGGAATGCAAAATATATTTCCCGCCGCGATCATGCACAGATTTGATAATTCGGCGGTAGGATGGCCCGAACAGGCTTTCAATCATCTTCGGATTCATCATGGGGCCTGTCTTAAAAGCAAAATCATCCGATTGGAGAATGATTTTGACGCCGGCATCCAGCATGGCCATTGAAGTTTTAAGACAGAGTTCCTCAGCCATAGTTATAAAACGCTCAACGAGGTCTTTCTCTTTTCTGATCCACAAAGGAACTTTTTCAAAACCGATGGTCCACAGCAGCGATTCCTGAATACCGTAAGCCGACGCCTGACCGCAGAAACAAACCCTGTCACCATATTTCGCGAGTGTCTTCTTGAAAAATTTATAAGCACGATGAGCTACAGCATCGGGATCGGGCCAATATGGCCAGGCATTAAATGCTTCACGTGTTTTGATTCCGGGGGCTTTATACATATAGGTCATGTTCCCGAAGCCGTCATCAATTAATTCAAATAACGCACCGGTAAAGCGAGCCATCGTCCTGGAATCAATCAGCACAAACGTTTCATCATACAACGCCCATGTTGCGTCAAATCCCAACGCCGCCGCCGCCTCAATCCGCTTTTCCATTCCGGCAGTGATTTGAGGCTGTACAAATGTTTTGGTGATTTTCGGACCCCAATTGTTCAGCAGAGACTTTATCAATGGATTGGCAAAAATTGTTTTTGTTTTCAGCCACGGTTCCCCCAGCACTTCGTTAAAAGTCCTGTCTTCAAGTCCCGCGCAAAATGTTGGAACCCTGTCCACCGGCTTGCCTTCGAGTGTTCTGATGATTCTTTCGGTTGGATTCATTTTTTTCTCCGGATTTGAATATTTTTTGCAAATCTGGCCTTACCAGTACCATAAAGCATTAAAATGTCAAGTAATGTTTGGTAAGGCCAGTTTAGAAATAAGAAAATGTTTTTAGAATAACGAACCGAAGTGAACTACTATCAACAAGGAATCTAACCTGTATAAACTAGATGATTAAGACAGAATAAAATAAATTATATCAGCTTTGCCGCAAAATGATAGGTTGCTTCCGGGTGGTAAGATCAAGACCATCGATCAAGCGTTTCTCGGCGTAGATGACGGCGTCCTCCATAACACATCTTGCCGCCTGAGGGTCCCTGGCTTCAAGTGCCGCCAGTAAATCGTTGACAAAAGAAATCGTGGCGGCACGGGTTCCTTCAAGTGTGTAATAATAATCCGTATAATATCTGTAGACCGGTTTTATGGTATTGAACGTCAGCCTGATAATAAGATCGTTCATAATTTTAATCAGGGTAAAGTGAAAATTAAAATCGGCTTCAGACACTTTCGCCATATTATCGAGATTCGCAATCAATTCTGCCCCTGCACTTTTCATTAATTCGAGTTCTTCTTGAGTAATCTTCAGAGCAACCTCATGTGCAACAAACGGCTCCGCCATACGCCGCACTTTTAACAATGAAAGAACAACATCCGGATCAACCAGTCCGGTTGTTCGCATGATATGGATCAGCAGGCTAAGAGAAGTCTCGGCTTTGAAATCGGATACATACGTACCGCTTTTGGGCACCGTTTTGACCAACCCGAGCTGCGTTAAATGTGTCATGGCTTCACGTACAACAGGTCTGCTGACGCCATAACGCTCGGCAAGTTCCCGTTCGGAAGGAAAACGGTCGTGAGGATTAAGTTCTCCTGTAAAGATTGCAAGTTCCATATCCTTTACAATT
>JAJFTS010000175.1 GCA_021372815.1 Deltaproteobacteria bacterium
GCATTGATCATCGTGGAAAAAATACGGCAAAAAACCACTACGTTTTTTTCTTTAATTTTTCCTTGCAGAAAAGGCAGGTATTCGAGAAGATCTTTAGGTTTTTTCTTTACTTCGATGGATTTGAATCCCTGACGTCGTAAAAGGCCGCGGACGGTAATTTCGTCAACTGCTTCCATTTCTCCTTTTTTTACTTCGTCTTTCTTTGTTACAGCCTCCCAGATAAAAACCGGCATATCTTATCCTTTCCCTGCATTGGATATATTAATTTTTTTTATATTAAACCAGCTTGCATATAAATTCAACAAGTTAAAATCAATAAAACGGATTGAAGCAAATAAACTCTTTTAAAGATTATCCTTTTCCAATCAATCTGATTCATCGATAAGATAATATTTATTGAAGTTAAATTGTCCTAAATTAATTTGTCCGATTATTCTTTTTTTCCTGCTTTATCGCGCTGACATAATATTTCATATTGAATAATTCCAGCCGCTACGGAAACATTTAATGAATCAAAATCACCTGCAAGAGGAATGGTTACTAAAAAATCACATTTTTTTTTCACCAGCGGCCTGATGCCTTTTGCTTCGCTTCCCAGCACCAGAACAACGGAACAATTAAAATCCATTTCCTGCAATTTTTGTCCACCGTGAGTTTCTGCCCCAAAAACCCAAAATCCTTTATCTTTCAGATCGTCCAATGCCTGGGCAATATTGACAACTCTGGCTACCGGTATTTGTCCAACGCTTCCGGCTGAAGCTTTATTGACCGCCGCCGTAACTTGCGCCGCCCTGTCTTCAGGAATTACGACACCATTCGCTCCCAGACAATGGGCGGTACGAATTATTGACCCCAGATTTTGCGGGTCCATGATGCTGTCTAAAACCAGAATCAGGTCAAAGTTAAAAGACTGGTTGCGGTTTTTGATCAATACATCCAGATCCGCATAAGCAAAAGGTTTACAAAGAGCCACAACTCCCTGATTTTCAGGAGTGCCCGCCAGTTTATCAAGATATTTTCGCGGGCAGAATTCCACGGGAATTTTTTTTACCCGGGCAGCTTCAATTATTTCTTCCACGGAAGATCCGCTGCGTCCGGAGGCAATGATAATTTTTTCCCATCCGTCTTTGTTTTGCCGGAGGAGGTCCCTGATGGAATTTATACCGTAAATTACCTCCATAGTCTCTTCCATTTTTTCAGCGAATCATCTTGCGGACAACCCGGCGGCAATTTCCTGCACAATTTGACGGCACGCTTCCAGCGGGTCCGGAGCATTACGAATCGGCCGGCCCACCACAATATAATCAGCGCCTGTCTTTACCGCTTCGTAAGCGCTGAGGGTTCTTTTCTGATCGTCTTTTTTCGCTTCGGCGGCGCTTCGTATACCCGGAGTTACAATAACGAATTGATCGCCGAAATTCTTTCTCAACATCTCAATGTCCTGAGCCGAGGCAACTACGCCCGATGCACCCGCAGTTTTAGCCAAACCGGCCAGATGAAGAACCAATTCGTTTGTGCTTTTTTGAAATCCGATTTCTTTCAGATCATCATTGTTCAGACTCGTCAGCACGGTAACCGCCAGAAAAACAGGTCTAACCTTTCCGCTTTCGTCGGAACATTTCCACGTTGCCGAAACGGCTTCTTTGATCATCTGAGAACCGCCGGAAGCATGAACATTAAACATGTCGACATCCAGTTTGACCGCAGCTTCAGCAGCACGGGCTACCGTATTGGGAATATCGTGAAATTTAAGGTCTAAAAAAACCTTCTGAGATCTTTCTTTGATGGTCTGAACGATTTTAGGTCCGACAGCGGTAAACAACTCCTTGCCGATTTTGAACATACCGACATGGCCGGAAAGGAGATCCACCCAAGACAAGGCTTCTGCATAATTTTTCGCATCAAGCGCAAAAATTAATTTGCCTGTCGCTTCCTTACTCGATATATTCTTCATCGCCGATAAACTCAGTGCTGTCCGGAATAGGTTTGAAATCTTCTTTTGTTCCATTTAGATATTCGGGATTGGCGTAAACGATCTTGCCTGAGGCGATTTCGCGCAAAGCCTGAACGATTTCTCTGTTCTTGCTCACCACCAGAGGCTGCGAACCTTTCAGCAGCTGATGCGCGCGTTTGGACGCCAAAGACACCAGTCCAAACCTTGTTTTGGCTACTCTTAATGAGTCTTCAATTGTAATTCTAGCCATGGATTTAAAATCTCCTTTAAAATATATAATTATTTATTAAATTCTTTAATTTCTTTTTGCAACCTGCTTCTTCTGCACTTTTCCGCAGTATAAATGGAAATCAACTGATTTACAGCTTTATCCAAATCCTTGTTAAAAATCACATAATCATACCATGAAATTTCCTTCAATTCACTTTCCGCCTGTGCAAATCTTTTTTTAATAACGTCCTCGGTTTCATGACCTCGTTTTTCCAGCCTTTTAAGAAGTTCGGAACGGGATGGCGGAAGAACAAATACATAAATACCCCCTTCAAACTCCTGTTTTATTTTTTTTGCTCCCCGCGGTTCGATATCCAGCAGCAAATCTCCGTTATCACGAACAAATTCGTGCATAAATTTTCGGGAAGATCCATAGAAGTGGCCGTAATTTTCCACCCATTCAATAAATTCTCCCTGGTCGATCTTTTGCTGAAACTCCTCGCGGGAAATGAAATAGTAATCTTTGCCGTTCACTTCATTGGGACGCGGAGGTCTCGATGTATAGGAAACGGAGAATTTTATTTCCGGAAAAGCCTGCATAAAACCATGACAAATACTGCTTTTTCCGGCCCCCGACGGCGCTGAAACAACGATGAACAAACCTTCGGACATAATCATCACTCGATGTTTTGCGCCTGCTCGCGCAATTTACCCAACTCACTTTTAACTTCGATAACATGACGCGTTATTTCGATATCGCCGACTTTGGAGCCAATCGTATTAATTTCACGATTCATTTCCTGCAGAAGAAAATCAATTTTCCTGCCTTCGGCATCATCACTCCGCAAAAGCGCTTCAAACTGGCCTATATGACTATGCATTCGTACTATTTCTTCCGTGATGTCGGTGCGCTCCGCCATAATGGCAACTTCCTGCGCCAAACGGGCTTCATCAAGCGTATATCCTTCTGTCAATTCCCTGATTCTCTCCGCCAGACGTTTTTGATATTCGGAAACCACCTGGGGAGCGCGCTGCCTGACATTTTCCATAATTTCCGTAATCGTTTTGAGTCTTATCTCCATATCCTGAAACAGGGCAAAACCTTCTTCCTTTCGCATACCGGCCAATATTTCCAGCGCTTCCAGAAAAGTTTTTTCCACCTGAATCAAGAATTCCGGGCTGAGTTTGGTTTCCGCAGGCACAGCAAAAATATCGCGAAAACCGACCAGAGTTTTCAAACTCACCGGAGATTCCAGATTGAATTCCTCTTTAAGCCGGCTCAAAACATTAAAATAATCCCGGGCAATTTCCAAATTCAGATTTACCTTCGATACATCGGTGCCTTCGCCATCGAATTTTATAAATACCTCAATCCGCCCTCTTTTGAATCTTTCCGTAATTTTCTTTTTGTACTCCAGCTCCAACGGGAAAAGCGCCGACGGGGTTCGCAATATGATCTCCAGAAAACGATGATTTACGGACTTGGCCTCAATAATAATGTTTTTGTCTTCGAAAACTGTTTCCGCCCGGCCGTAACCGGTCATGCTTTTTATCATTTAAACACCTGAATAAGAGATTTCACTGTTCCATCATTTTTAACTGCAATAAATATTTTTCCCTGATTTTGCCCAGCATAAAAAGCTGCTTCTCGTCGGCGTAATCCGGGTAAGTCCAGGGCAGAGCGCAAAACTTCTTTCCCTGATAAACCAAAGTCAAATCCGCGTAAATACCGTCTCTTAAATAAGGACGATGCGTGTAACTCTTACCCGTGGCCAGAATCAAATGGGCTTTGGAAATATACCCCGGATCAAGGTTAATCCTTCTTTGCGAATCTGACGCCGGCTTTTTTTCAATTTCGTTTGTTGCCAGTTTAATATCGGGCAATGCCTCAGGCCTGATTAACTTTTCCATAGCCAGGAAACGCCGGACAAGATTTTCACCCATTTCAGGAGAATAATAATCAGTGTAATCAAATGGCATTACCGTGCTTACAAAATCCGGTTGTCCGTAAGAAGAAGACAAAATCTCTATGGCCTCGTTTATTATACCGGCCTCTTTAGCAAAAAGGCTGAAGATCAATTTAACCGGCTCGGCCGGACTCGGTCTGCTCATAACACTTCTATCAGTTCTTTTTGTGAAACAGTGGCCGTACCGACTTTCTCGACCACGATACCCGCAGCCAGATTAGCCAGGCAGGTCGCTTCCCTGATATTGGCTTTTGCGGCAAGGCCGAGCGCAAGCATACCGATCACCGTATCACCGGCGCCGGTTACGTCATAAACTTCTCTGGCCTGCGCGGGAAAATGCGTGTGAACTATTTTCCGGCCGTTTTCAAAAAGACTCATGCCTTCTTCTCCTCTGGTCACCAGAAGTGCCGGAAATGCGTATTTCTTTAAAAGATATTCACTCAATTGCCGAATATCATCAACTCCCGTTATGGCATTGCCCACCGCACGCTGAACCTCATAATGATTGGGCGTGATTACATGGACGCCCTTATAAAGGGAAAAATTGTTTTGTTTGGGATCAAGACAAATAGAAATATCCGAACCATTCACTATTTTTTTTATTCCCTGGATAAGTTCTTTAGAAACGACCCCTTTATTGTAATCGGAAATAACTATTGCCCCGATCTTTTTACGCAAAGCTTTAACATATTCCAGAATTTTATTGACACTGGAGGAGGGAATGGATTTTCTATCTTCCTTATCAAAACGAACCATTTGTTGTCCGTGCGCCACAATTCTTGTTTTAAGAGTTGTGGGTCTGTTTTTTTCCACGACAATTCCGCTGGTATCGATTTTCCGGCTACTCAATTCCGACAGCAGCTTTTTTCCGATGTTATCGGCGCCGATAACGCCGGCAACATAAACTCTGCCCCCCATGGCGTGAATATTGTTGAGAACATTCGCGCAACCACCCAGCAAAATGCTGTCTTTTTGAACATCAACAACCGGAACCGGAGCTTCCGGAGAAATACGTGAAACATTTCCCCAGATAAAATGATCGACCATGACATCACCGACCACTAAAACGCCGGACTGAGAAAAGTTGGCAACTATTTCCAGAGCCCTTTTTTTCGTTAAAATTTTATGCACTGTTGAAGATAACTCCTGAAGAAATCAACACTGAAAATTAAAAAAAGCGCTGGTCGCGCCCATCTTGCAAAAAGTCGGTCGATGTTATTACTAAGACCTGAATTTGTCAAACATTTTTTAAAAACATCTTCTTCCCGTTTAAGGATTAACTTGACATACCGTCAATACCTTTCTTATATTTAAAACAGTTATTATCCGGAGATCGATTATGTTAAATATCGCACAATTTCGTTATGGAACGGACAATTTTGCTTATCTGGTATATGGAGAAAAACAGGCCATAGCCGTAGATGGCGGAGCCTGGAAGGAAATTCTTTCCTTCCTGAAGAAAAACAACCTTTTTCCGGTAATGATCACCAATACACATTCACATTACGATCATACCTCGGGAAATGATCATTTAATCAAAGAAACAAAAGCTGATTTTATCAATAACTCAACCTTCCAAGATAATCATCAAATTACCCTGGATGGGGAAACAGTCCTGGTTTATAAAACGCCCGGGCACACAAATGATTCCGTGTGCTTTCATACCGGCAATTTTTTAATCACCGGCGACACCCTTTTTAACGGAACGGTCGGCAACTGTTTTTCCGGAAATCTGAAGAATTTTTATTCATCGATTAGGCGGTTGATGAACCTGCCTGATGAAACGATCATTTATGCAGGACATGATTATGTAACGGATTCCCTGACGTTTGCCCGCCACCTGGAGCCGGATAACAAGGATATTGATTTTTTTCACGACGCTTACGTTTCACGAAGCGTTGTTTATTCCACACTGTCTGAAGAGCGCAGAATAAACCCTTACCTGCGGTTCAATGAAGAGGCCATCATTAACCTCCTCAAAAAAAATAATCTTCCTTATGCTTCGGAATGGGAACGCTGGAATTCTCTCATGTCCATCGAATAGAAAATTTTCCGCAAGTCTTACTTATTGATTGACACTTTTTTATATTTATTATAAAATACTTGATATAGTTGCATTTATTACGGAACTCTTTCAAAAATCCATCGGAACCCACTGGACGGAAGAATGGAAGCAAGCAAAACTGCCCCCAAACATTCTCAACGTAAAAAATCATCCGTTTCAAAAAGCAAAAACATTAAAAAAGCAGAAAAACGCGAACATGATAATCTGCTGCAGAAATCCAATCTGCTTTTCAGATTCAATCCGGCACCTATAAGTCTGCTGAAGATTCCGGAGAGAAGATATGTCGACATCAATGAAGCTGTTTTGAAAACGTTCGGCTTTTCCCGTGAAGAATTTATCGGCAAAACAAATGACGAACTGAATTTCTTTGTACAACCGGAAAAGCGGCAAAAGGCTCTGGAACAACTCATGACGCAGGGTTATTTTGACAACTATGAGTTGAAATGCAGATGCAAAGACGGAACGATTCTGGACGGCCTTTTCTCGGCGGAAATCATTGAGTATCAGGGAGACAAGTATGTTCTTATTGTAATGATCGACCTGACTTCCCGCAAACGTTCGGAAAAAGCACTGCGTGAAAGTGAAGAAAAATACCGGACAATTCTTGAAACCACCGAAGAGGGTTATTATGA
>JAJFTS010000176.1 GCA_021372815.1 Deltaproteobacteria bacterium
ATGGCTCTGGATGAGCCGGGAAATGATGATCAGGTTTTTGATGAAAAAGGAACAAAGTTTGTGATAGAAAAAGATATTTATGAGCAGGCTAAACCGATCAATGTTGATTTCATTGAAACGCCGCAGGGTTCTGGATTCAGATTAACCTCCGGCCTGTCTGCCGCCGGAGGCGGTGGCTGCGGTTCTTCCTGCAGCGGTTGCTAGAATTTGACGGGGGAGGAGAAATTCTCCCCCTTTTTTTGATTATGACCGAAGAGAAAAAAACAAAAATAGATCTGGCCGAAAAGCATTACCGGCAGAAAAAATATCGCGAAGCGATTGTCTTATGTGAAGAAATTCACAAAGAGTATCCGGAAGATGAGTCAGCCTTATTGATATTATCATGGGCCTATTACGACAGCGGCGAAGTCGGGCAGGCTGAAAAATATCTGCATATATTGCTGGAGCGGGAACTGAAGCGAAGGGTTTTTACCGGTTTTGCTTTTGATGAACTGGTGCGTATTTATAACCAGCAGAAAGATTTTCAAAAACTGACGGAAATCTGCGGAAGGGCCGTTGCCGCCCAGCCGGAGGATGTCGGCCTTTTAACAGAACTGGGCAATGCTTATCTGAAATCGGGCAAACCTGAAAAGGCCTGTGCTATTTATGAGAAACTGGTCGAAGCCGAAAACGACAATCCGGTTTATTATTGCTACTGGGGCGAAGCCCTGTTTGCCGCCGGACGGAGTAAAGAAAGCGAAGAAGCCTATCGGCAGGCGGGAGAAATCGATTCCGGGCAGGCTGATCGTTATTACTTTAAAATAGCCGTTTTATTTCAGCAGGCCGGTAATTATAAAGAAGCTGAAAGATTATTGAACAAGTGCATAGCGGCCGATTCATCCAATCCTCTTTATTATTGTTCGCTCGGCGACAATCTTGTCAGTCTGGGACAAATACGAAAAGCTCTCCAGGCCTATGAGAAGGCGGTGCAATGCGATCACTCCCGAGCGGGGGCTTACTACAATCGTTTGGGGCACTCTTTAATGAAAATCGGAAATTTTGCACAGGCGGTTGAAGCTTTTGAAGCGGCGATAAATTATGAACCCGTGGGACCTTACTATTTGAGCCTGGCTGCGGCTTATAAAGAAATGGGGCTTATGGAAAAGGCCGAATCGATTATTCGCGGGTTGGGCAAGATAAAATAATCAGGCTTTCCCCAGTTTGGTCTGAAATGCCCTGAAGACGTGGTAGAAATATTCGTTTTCTTCCATTTCTTTTTTCAAAATCATGCCTATTTCCGCGATTTCTTCTTTGTTGACGATCAGATTGACGCTTTTATTTAAAGTGTTCATGTAATCCATGGTCGCGAAAGTTGCGCTGATCAGAACAACAAAAATCTGCCGGCGAACGGACATGGGCAAACTCTCCAGATATTTGAGCACCCGGTTGACCCCGTCTTTTCCGATATCGAAATTTTCGTTGACGACAATCACGTTAAAAGTCTGGAAGGTCGTATATTTCAAGGCTTCTTTGGCTGTGGTCGGTTCAATGATGTTGAAATTAAGCGCTTTCAGATTTTCCCTGATCTTTTGCCTGAGCACAGCATCGTGTTCGCAAATCATGGAAGTGCTGGTGTCCATATCGCGGTAATCAAAAGGACGTCCGGAATAATCTAACTCTTCTTCTGTCTCATCTGGTATCAAATTTTCTTTATTCATATCCCATCCCTGATTATTGATTTATTGCGCCGCGCAAAAAATTATTTTCTCCATGAATCGCTTTTGGCCCTGCCGTATCCTTTATCAACCTCCAGAGTGCCGATGTTCGTGGTTTGTTGTCCGCGGCCTTTCTTTATCGCGTCTATTCCGCGATTAACAATTGCCCTGTTGGTAGAATAAGCCATGGCAGTATTTTCAGCAATTAAACTTTTATCAAAAAGATCGATAATGCAATCATCGAACGTCATCATGCCGAAGGCTCTGCCCTGTGTGATAATGTCGTTAAATGTTTTTCCTTCCGATTCGCCGTGGAGGATGACATCTTTAACCCGGAGGCTGGTGCTTACAACTTCAAAGGCGGCAATCCGGCCGCCGCCGACTTTCGGCAGCAGGCGCTGGCAGGCTATCCAGCGGATGGCATCGGCGAGACGCACGCGTATCTGGCTTTCTTCGTCCCGGGGAAACATACCGATAATGCGGTTGATCGTCTGTCCGGCATCCACGGTGTGCAGGGTGCTCAAAACAAGATGGCCTGTTTCCGCCGCGCTCAGGGCGATTTCGACCGATTCCCGGTCGCGCATTTCGCCGACCAGAATGACTTTGGGAGCCTGACGCATGGCAGCGCGCAGTCCATTGGCAAAAGTATCGAAATCCTTGCCCAGCTCCCGCTGATTGATCGTGGAATTTTTTTGAGGGTGAGTGTATTCCACGGGGTCTTCCAGGGTAACGATGTGCACGGAGCTGTTATCATTGATTTCATTGATAATCGCGGCCAGTGATGTGGTTTTACCGGTGCCGGTTGCGCCTGTTACCAGGACAATGCCGTTTTTTTCACGGGCGATTTTATAATAAGCCTCGGGCAATCCCAGTTCTGCGCAGGAGGGAACTTTTGATTCCAGTTTTCTTAAAACAATGGATATGTTGCCCAGCTGCGAAAATATATTGACACGAAAACGGGCAATTCCCGGCAACTCATAAGACAAATCGCAGGACCCTTCTTTAAGAAGAGCTTCCATCAGGCGGTGATCCTGATTAATCAGATTCAAGGCGAATATTTCTGTTTGAAAAGGCGTAAGTTTTTCGAAAGGCGGTCTTAAATTAACACCGATTAACTGCCCGGTGGATTCCACCTGAAAAGGTTTATTCACGGTTATTATGAAGTCGGAAATGTTTGGATAAGATTCCAGCATTTTAGTCAGAATATGATCTATTTCCGGTTTTCTCATAAGCTATCCTCGCTAAATAAATTATGCTTCGGTAAAGTCGGTTGGCGGCTGTCTCAAAAGCGGACGGAACCGGCCTTTATCGTTTGCCTTGATATAAGCATCATCGCCGCTGATCCAGCCGCGATTGTAAAGATCCATGATGGCGTCGTCCAGAAGCTGCATTCCGTATTTTTTCCCTGTCTGCATCATCGAAGGAATCTGATAGGTTTTTGATTCGCGGATCAGATTGCGAACTGCGGGAGTGGCAATGCAAATTTCCAGAGCTACACAACGGCTTTTTACATCTACCCTCTTGAACAAAACCTGCGAAATGATTGCGCGTAAACCATCGGCCAGTGTGGAGCGGATCTGCAGTTGTTCGCTTGACGGGAAAACCTCAATGATTCTGTCCACGGTTTTCGGGGCGCTGGTTGTATGAACGGTGGAAAAAACCAGATGGCCGGTGGAAGCGGCTTCAATCGCCAGCGAAATCGTTTCAAGATCGCGCATTTCTCCGACCAGAATAATATCCGGGTCTTCACGCAACGCTCCACGCAGGGCCGCGGAGAAAGTCTTGGTATGAATTCCCACTTCACGGTGATTGACGATGCAATTCTGGCTCTTATGAACAAATTCAATAGGGTCCTCAATGGTAATAATGTGATCCCGGCGCAGACGGTTGGCTTCATCGATAATAGCGGCCAGCGTTGTGGACTTGCCGCTGCCGGTGGGGCCGGTCACCAGCACAAGACCGCGCGGGAGCTGCGCTAGTTTCGCTATGACGTTGGGAAGACCCAGTTGCTGGCAGGTTTGTATTTTGTCAGGTATTTCCCGGAAGACGGCGGCCATGCCGTTTTTCTGCTGAAAGTAATTGACGCGGTAGCGCGCCAGAGAAGGAATTTCATAGGCAAAATCAACATCTCCCGTTTCTTCAAACTGCTTTATTTTATGCTCGGGGGTGATTTCATACAGAAGAACTTTTAACGCGTCATTGGTCAGAACATCATATTTAATCCTTTCAATATCGCCGCGGATTCTGATAGCAGGCTGCTGGCCGGCAACCATGTGAAGATCTGATGCGCCCTGCTCATGCATGAGATTGAAAAACGCGTCAATTTTTGCCATTTAATTTCTCCTTGTGCGTAATTTAAAGACCTTTATCATTTTTTCTTCTGGAAAAGAAACAAATATTAAGAAATCCGAAAATTACCGCTGAAAAGATGTTTTATTTGCGTGTGAGTATAAAAAAAACTTAATTGATTTGTCAATCCAATAATCATTTAACAATATCTTGACACCGGTGCAGTCAATAATACATGCTCCGTCACGTTTTTCCAGTCGGGAATTTTTAAAGTTGGGGATTTAGCTCAGCTGGGAAAGCGCGGCGTTCGCAATGCCGAGGCCAGGGGTTCGATCCCCCTCATCTCAAAATTCACATCCATGAGATCTGCAAAAGACCAAACTATTCACCGTTGAATTCGTGATTCATTACGGCTCATCTTGCTGAATTATTTTATTATGCACACCGGTGTCCTGCAAACGATCGGCGGATAATCTATGAAGGTCATTGCCGGAAATATAATTCATGATCAGCAAATCGTTTTGATGCCGGCGGAAACTGTCAAGCTTGAATGACATTGATGAAAAGATTAGTGCCATCCGAAGGATGATTGATTAAATAATCATCCCTCTTTATATTATCAACGTTTAAAATAGATATTTAAAAATGCGACATGCAAACACTTCTTTTGTTTTAAAATCGGAATGTAAGATTTTCAGCCGGTTATTAACTTGATAATTCCGCCCAGCTTGCTGGGCGGTTACCGCTTGATGAAAGTAAAATTAACTGAGGAAACCGGTAGGTTTCCATCCGTTAGATACCACCCAGCTTGCTGGGTGGAGATTCATTGAAATGGTGTATTTCTCTTTTTTCAAAATTATATCCGATCTTGTCAAAAAAGACATAACGTATCGTAATATTTCATAAAAAAGACATGTTAACGATAGCATATTGAATCTGAGAGTGATATAATTATTTTAATAAAGAGATCCTGTATCACCATTTGAAAATCATTTGGTGAGGCAGGGAAAACAGTTGTATAAGCCGCGTGGAAAAATTCCAATCTCCTGTCGGGCATACTCCCATCATCCGGTTGATGCAATGCGGCGCAAAGAAATTATGCGCATGATCAGCGCTCTTCCTTTAGATTTGATAAAGGGGGTGATGACTGAATCTACCAATGTCTTGAGTTTCAAAAATATCGAAGGGTGGCCATTTTCACGTCAGTTTCCTGCAGATGATGTTCTTCTTCGGTTCAAGCAGCCCGAGCCTCAATTTCTCTCTCCTTATCCGTTGGGGCATGCTTTGCGATAATGACCAATAGACGGGAAATCAATAATTAACGTTCTTTAATTTTCAGGAGGAAATTATGTCGAAGATGTTGATGATTTATCCTGATCGTTGCACGGGATGTCAGAATTGCACATTGGCATGTTCCGTTTTCCATGACGGCGAATTTCGTCCTCATACTTCCAGGATTCAAGTGACAACCTGGGAGAGTGAAGGATTTTCCATGCCGACCACTTGCCAGCAGTGCGAAGATGCTCCCTGTGTGGCGGTTTGTCCGACCGGAGCCATGCATGATGATTTGACGATGAATCGTGTGGCCTGGGATGAAGTTAAGTGTATCGGCTGCCGGATGTGCACTTTAGCCTGTCCTTTCGGCGCCGTGGTTTTTGAGACGGGGCGCCGCCGGATCATCAAGTGCGATCTTTGCGACGGGAAACCCGAATGTGTGACCTTCTGTCCCGCCAAAGCATTGGATTACGTCGAAGAAACCGACTCCGCCAGAGATCGTAAGAAGGCCGTCGCTGTGGAATTCAAGAAAACGTTCGAGGAGGTGAAGTGATATGTACGGATGGATTGGTCGTTATTTAAGAATTGATCTGGGCAGCGGGACCGTACGTAAAGAAGTTATTACCCCCGACCTCGCCAGAAAATATCTGGGCGGCCGCGGTCTCGGAACGCATTTCATGATGACGGAAGTGGATCCGAAAGTAGATCCTCTGAGTCCCCAGAACAAACTCATTTTTGCCGCCGGACCTCTTTGCGGCACGAATGCTCCGTCTGCCAGCCATTATGACGTGATCAGCAAGGGGCCGCTCAACGGAACCATTGCCGCTTCCAGTTCCGGAGGTTTATTCGGTCCCATGCTGAAATACGCCGGATATGACATGATCATCCTGGAAGGCAAATCGGCGAAACCGGTATATCTGTGGATCTGCGACGATGTCGTAGAAATCCGTGACGCTGCCGAAATATGGGGGAAGACTGTTCCGGAGACGACAGAGGCCATTCGGTCGGCTACGGATGAGGAGGCCAGTGTGGCCTGCATCGGTCCCGCCGGAGAGAGGTTGGTTTTATTTGCCAACGTTATGAATGAATGCGGCCGCGCGGCAGGCCGGAGCGGCGTCGGCGCCGTAATGGGTTCCAAAAATCTCAAGGCTATTGCCGTACGGGGCACGGGAGCTGTGCGGGTTCCCGATCCCAAGGCATTCCGGGAGGCAGTAGTTAAAGCTTCGGCGAAGATCAAAGCCAACAGTGTCGGCGGCAAGGGTCTGAAGAACTATGGTACGGATGTGCTCGTTAATATCCTCAATGAATTGGGCGGTCTGCCCACCAGAAACTTCCTCGATGGTTATTTCCCCACAGCGGACAAGGTGGGCGGGGAATCTCTGGCCAAACAGTTGCTGATCAGGCCCCGCGGTTGTTATGCGTGCATCATCAGTTGCGGCCGGGCAACGAAGGTGACAAATCCGAAATTTGCCGGCCAGGGAGAAGGTCCCGAGTATGAAACAGCGTGGGCTTTCGGTCCGGATTGCGGGATCGACGATCTGGATGCCGTTACCAAAGCCAATTACATCTGCAATGACTACGGGATGGATACGATCACGATGGGAAGCTCTGTGGCCTGTGCGATGAATCTGTTCGAAAACGGCGTCATTACGACAAAAGATACGGACGGAATCGCGTTGAACTTCGGTGACGCGGAAGCGATGGTGGAATTGGTGCGCAAAACCGCCGAGGGTGAAGGTTTCGGAAAGAAACTGGCTCTGGGAAGCTATCGCATGGCGGAAAGTTACGGGCATCCCGAATACTCCATGACCTGTAAAAAACAGGAAATGCCGGCTTACGATCCGCGGGCCATTCAGGGTATCGGACTTAATTTTGCCACGGGAAACCGCGGCGGCTGCCATGTCCGGGGCTATACGATTTCGCCGGAAGTTTTGGGACAACCGGTTAAACTGGATCCGCGGGTGACGGAAGGAAAACCGGCTCTCGATATTACTTTTCAGGATCTTACGGCTGCTCTGGATTCGTCCGGAATGTGCCTGTTTACCACATTCGGTCTGGGTGCGGAAGATCTGGCAGAACTACTCAGCGCGGCGACTGGCCTGAACATTACAACGGAAGAATTCATGAAGATTGGAGCGCGTATCTGGAACCTGGAACGTCTATTCAACCTCAAGGCGGGATTGTCGGCATTGGATGATAAACTGCCGGAGCGTCTTACCAAAGAACCCATATTGACGGGACCATCAAAGGGATTGGTGAACCGGATTGATGAAATGCTGCCGGAATACTACAAACTGCGCGGATGGGATTCTGCCGGTATACCGACAAAAAATACTTTGGCTGATCTGGGCTTGTAGGAGGGAACACAGATGAAACATGTAATCATCGGAGCAGGGCCGGCAGGACTGAACGCGGCAGCGACTCTGCGTCAGGTGGATTCCGGGGGCGTTGTCACTTTGCTTTCCGGCGAAGCGACGCCCCCTTACGCCAAGATGGTCCTTCCCTATCTGCTGGCCGGGTTGATGGAAGAAAAAAATTTGTACCTGCCTGTGCCGGAAGGTGTGAATTTTCGCATAGGCAGTAAAGTTACCCGGATCAATATAAAACGGCAAACCATCGAGACCGACAAGGGGGAGACTGTTGAATATGACAAGCTTCTCATTGCCACAGGCGGGGTTCCGGAGCGGCCGGATATACCGGGAAGCGATTATCCCTTTGTGTTAACCATTCGGGACCTTCCCGACGTTCAGCGGATTCAGAAGCTGGTGAAGAGAAAAAAAGGACACGCTGTGATTGCCGGAGCCGGTCCCGTGAGCATGGAAACCGGCGATGCCCTGCATCGTCTGGGAATGAAGATTACTCTCGTCGTAACCTCAAACCGTCTTTTTTCAACCATGCTGGATATTGAGGCCGCGGCGGTGGTGGAAGATCATCTCCGGCGACAGGGAGTGGATATTCTCAAGGGTGAGGACATTGTCCGGATCGGCAGCAGAGGAAAGGTCACTCTGAAATCCGGCGCTGCGCTGAATAGTAATCTCGTCATTTTCGGCAAAGGCGTCAATCCCTGCGTCGCTTTCCTGGCCGACAGCGGAATTGCCATCCGGCGTGGAATTGCGGTAAATGACCGCATGGAGACAAATATTTCCGGCATCTTTGCCGCCGGTGATGCGGTGGAAACGAAGGATTTGATAGTCGGGGATCAAAGGGTTAATGCCCTCTGGCCGGCAGCGGTCGAGCAGGGGCGGATTGCGGCGTTGAACATGGCGGGAATCGAGGCTTACTATGAGGGAAGTCTTTCCAGAAATATTCTGCGTGTCTTCGGCCTATCCATTTTCGTTGCCGGGCAGGGACGGGCGGACGGGCCCGAAGTCAAAGTTTCCTCCGGCTCCGGTTTCTATCATAAAATGGTCTTGGACAGAGGTGTTCTGAATGGTTTTATCTTTATCGGAGAAGTTCGTCATGAAGGTCTCTACCGGGATATTCTTCAGAGACAGACCGACGTAGGGTCTTTTGCCGATTCGCTTCTCAAAGGAACCTTCGCTTATCCCCGCTTTCAGCGCCGGGCGATGCGAATTTAATGATCAGGTGAAACGAAGCAATGGGTGGATATAACCTTGATCGTTATCAGCGCCAGATTAGTCTTTGGGGTGTAGAAGGACAGGAAAGTCTGCGGCGTGCCCGCGTGCTGGTGGCGGGCGTCGGCGGTTTGGGAACGATTGTTGCCGCCTATTTTGCGGCGGCCGGCGTGGGCTTTCTGCGTCTGGCGGATAATGACAGGGTGGAAATATCCAATCTTAATCGCCAACTGCTCTTCCAGCCCGACGATATCGGTCGGGAGAAAGCTGTTGCCGCGACAGAGAAGCTCCATAACCTGAATCCTGAAATTCAGATCGAGGGGATCAATAAAACAATCGATGATGAAACAGCGGATGAATTGATAAAGGATGTCGATTTGATTGTGGATGCCCTGGATAACTTCGCCGCCAGATTTATTCTGAACAAAGCTGCCTTCACCCGCCGTCTTCCGCTGATTCACGGCGCCGTGCGCGGTTTCTTCGGACAGGCAACCACCTTGATTCCCGGGAAAACGGCATGTCTGAAATGCATTTTTGCCCAAAGTCCGCCCAGGGAAATATTTTCCATATTTGGCGGTACCTGCGGCGTCATCGGAGCTGTTCAGGCCACGGAGGCTGTCAAGGTTCTGACCGGTCGGGGCGAGCCATTGGCCAATCGATTGTTTTTTTGGGACGGCCAGGCCGGGGAAGGGACTATAACTGTCACAAAACGCAATCCCCATTGTGTCGTCTGTGGCGGTGATTAATTCGTCGCCTGGAGGTATAAGTTAAGATGAAAATCACCGTACGGGCTTTTGCTGATTACCGGGAATTTATCGGCAAGGAGATGGAGCTTATCGTGCCGGAAGAGAAAACGATCGGGGAACTGCTTGCCGAGCTTGGCGACCGTTACCCGAAGCTGCGCAGTGAGATGTTTACCCCAACCGGAGAACTGAAAGATTTCATCAATATTTTTATTAACGGCCGCAACATCGCCTTCCTCAAAGACATGGCGACCCCTCTGACCGACGGCGATATCATTGCTTTGTTTCCTCCTGTAGCCGGTGGTTGAAGGCGAAGGCACATATTCCCTCATTGCGAATCTTCTGCTTTTCTGGAAAAAGATCGGCGTGTATTTTTTTAATAATCTGTTAAAATATGAATCGTGCGAGGAAGCGTTTTATGCCGGTTAAAGAAGACGAAATAATTATGCCTGATGATTTGAAAAAATGCGTGGAATTTCACGGGCACATCTGTCCCGGCCTGATCTACGGTTACCGTGTGGCCCGGGAGGCAATCAGATTGATGGACCTTACGCGGGCCGTTGATGAGGAAATTGTCGCCGTCTGTGAGAATGATTCCTGCGCCGTTGACGCTCTGCAGGTTTTGCTGGGCACGGCGGCGGGGAAAGGAAATCTGATTATCAAAGATTTCGGAAAGAATGCCTATACGGTGTTAAGCCGGTCGCGACGGCAGACCTATCGTTTTTCCCGGAAAACACATTACGATTACCAGGGGCGGGATAAAGACACGTTTGAACGGCTGGAAGCGGCTGTTGCTGAAGGTTCCGCCTCGGAAGCCGACCGGAAAAATCTCAGGCGCCTGAAGATTGACGATTTGCTGGCGCGCCCTTTCGGGGAAATTTTTATCACCCGGGAGTTGCCTTTTGAGGAACCTCTCTACGCGCCGCTGGCTCCGTCGGAAGCCTGCGCCGTATGCGGCGAGATGACCATGGCTGCCAAAATGGTGAAGCTGAAAGACGGTCGAAGCCTTTGCCTTCCCTGCTCGCAAAAAACGTCTGCAGATTAATTCAATATTTATTGTGAGACTCAAATTTCAAAAACGACGTGCATTGAAATTTGTAAGTCGAACAATCCCGCACAGCGGAGGGTATAATACCCCGCAGCTTGCTGCAGAATTGTTTCCAAAGCTTGCTTTGGGGTCCATCATACCCGTGATTTTTGAGCGCTGTAGATTCCGGATAAACGCCATTTTTTACGCTTTTTCCAGCTTCCTTTGTGGTAAGCGTAGCTGGCCAGAAGCGGCAGCACCGTTGTGGCTTCGGCGTAAACCATTTGTTCGCAGGAAGAATCCACCTTGCCCCAGGAATTGGCTTCTTTGAGCGTGGAACTGGAGCAGGCTCCGTCCCGCACATCCGCCACGGTAATCTGCACGGCGTACTTGTGCATGGGGACATCTTTCCCGAGGATTTCGGCGCACACGACGGTATCCTGCGCGAAGTTTTTCGGTACGCCGCCGCCGATCATCAGTAAACCGCTGGTGCCGGCTTTGATTTTAATTGCGGTCAGTTCACGGAAGTCCTTGACCGAGTCGATGGAAACGTGATGGTCGGGATGGTCGGCCTGATGCAGAACCAGGCCGAAGCCGGCGGAACTGTCGGAAAAAGCCGGACAGAAAATCGGCACGTCGTTTTCATAAGCCGCCTGAACCAAAGAGTTTTTCTTTTTAGCGTTTTTAACCAGATATTTGCCCATTTCCGCGATAAATTCTCGCGAAGAATAAGGGCGGGGCGGAAGTCCGTCCGCAATTTTTTTAATGGACTTGTCGCAGGCCTGCAAATCGTTTTCGCTGATAAACGTGTCGTAAATCCGGTCGATATAAAGTGAACGCAGCAGCTTGTCGTCCACAAAAGGCGTGCCCTGATAATGACTGAAGCCCAGAGCTTCAAAAAAATCCATATCCACGATGGAAGCACCGGTGGCCACGACAGCGTCAACCATGTTGTTTTTTACCAGATCGACATAGACCTGCATGCAGCCGGCGGCGGAAGTGGAACCCGCCAGCGTCAGGATGATAGCGCATTTCTTTTCTTTGAGCATCCGGTCGTAAATATCGGCGGCGTTGGCCAGATCGCGGGCCGAAAAGGACATTTTTTTCATCGCGTTGATAATTTCCACCGCATCGATTTTTTTAATGTCGATATGTTCAACTTTCTTTTTCAGTAAATCTTTTTTGTTCATCACTTCCGGACTCCCTTAAATTGATCTTTTTGTATTTTACCTGCTTCTAAATCATCGACAATTAAAAGTCAACTCTTAGAAAGCATCGCCGTCATTCTCGAACATTTTCCCCAGGATCGGGTGTCTGCGGGCGGCCATTTGCACAATAAGGCTCCCCATCCGGGCGTAACTGATGCCGGCTTCTTCAGCGGCGCAGGCCATGCTGGCATCAGAGCTGATGTCCGCGTTGGGATTGACATCCAGTACATAAAAAATATTGTCCCGAAGCCTGATGTCCATGCGGGCGTAGTCCCGGCACCCCGTCGCAAGGTAGGCGTCGCGGCAAACCTTTTCCATCGCTTTTTTTTCGTCGGCCGAGAGAGGAGCGGGCAGGAGCGTTTTGATTTCTTCATAGTGCTGGGAACCGGGAATAAATTTTGCTTCATAAGTGCAGAGCCGGTCGTTGATGCTGCCGAAGGAGGAAAAATCCATTTCCGCCGCGGGGAGTACGGTTAAATTTTGATTTCCCCAAACCGCGACATGAAACTCGCGCCCGTCAATAAAATCCTCAACCAGGGCCGGCTGGGAATATTTATCCAGAATAAATGATATGCGGTTTTTCAAATCCGGTTGATTCATGATCACGGACTCGGGTGTAATCCCGGCGGAACAATGTTCGTTTTGCGGTTTGACAATTGCCGGAAATATTTTCCAGCTTCCTGCATCCGGAGAATCGCAAATTTGCCAGGCCGGCGTGGGAATGGAGGCTTGATCGAGAATGACTTTCACCCGCTGTTTATCCTGCGCGAGACGAAGCGCCGCGGAATCGGCGCCAGTGAAGGTGTATCCCAGCGTTTCCAGTTTTTTAGCCACCAGCCATTCGCTGTGTTCAACGCCCGGAAGTCCTTCGCACCAGTTGAAAATTATGTATTTTGCCGGGTCGAAGGGCCGGAGATGACCGGCCATGTCGTCGTCGGCGATGGAAACTGCCGATGTGGGATACCCTGCTTTTTTTAAAGCATCGCCCAACTCGGTGGATTGTCTGATCACTTCGTCTTTTTCTTCTTTGGTCCATTCCGGGTCGACATTGTACAACAAAACCACTGGAATTTTCGCGGGCGCTATTTCTGACGACACTTTACGATCACCTCTTGAAGTATTTTTTTTTAATCCGGAATCGAAAAGTAAGATTTCCGGGGAAAGAATTGTAGAGAAGCCCTCTCTTTATGTCAATAAAATTAAGAAAAGATTATGAAAAGACATGACCTCAGGTTAATGGCGAAGTCTTTGATGCTTTTGAATCGCGCCAAGTCCAATAAAGGGCGTACGTGCCGGACAGCGGTTTTTTTCTTGCCGGTGTTTCGGCAGGATTTATTTCTGCGCTTGCATCTCAAAAAGATTCATTACTTGCTGTTTTCTTTTTTGAGAAATAGGACCAGGCGGTTTCAAATGCCACAAGCACGGAAAGGACTATCAGAACCATTGACACCCACGGAATGGAAGGATGTCCTTTTCCCAGAACCCAGCCGTTATACACATCACGAACCAGCGCCCAGTTAGCCATTCCGAACATCACTACGGCCGGTATGAAGGATGCCAGCCATACCTTGGAACCTTTTCTGGAATTGAGAAGCCATATGGTGACTCCGATAAGGGCAAGTCCCGCCAGCAGTTGATTGGAGGCGCCAAATGTCCCCCAGAAAATTTTCCATGCCGGTACCGTTTTGCCTTTCGCATCGGTCATGGTCTGAAAGATAAAGAAGACAGGCACTCCGGCGGTGAGGACAGTTCCGAGCAGCTTACCTGTCCAGTTTTTTAGTCCGGTGAGTTCCTCGATGATATATCTTCCCAGTCTTGTACAGACATCCAGCGTATCATATACAAACGTGGTGAAGGCCATCAGGCCGAATGTTATGCCCAGTGCTGCGGAAACACCCAGAAGCTCCATGAATCTGCCGATTCCGGACGCGTAAATGAAGTTGGGCGCTTTCGAAATCATCTGGGAGTCCTGTGCCAGGATCATCACACAGGCGATGGATACGACGGCCACCATGCCCTCCAGAAGCATTGCCCCGTATCCGATGGTTGTCGCATCTGTTTCTTTCCGAAGCTGCTTACTGGTAGTGCCGGAAGAGACAAGCGCGTGGAATCCGGAGCAGGCTCCGCAGGCGATGGTAATGAATAGTACGGGAAACATGGGAAACCAGAAAGAACTGCCCGGGGTCGCGCCGGTGCTCAGATTTATAAAAGCCGGATATTGAATGGTATATCCGCCGAAAACAATACCGATAGCGGCTATAAGTAATGAAGCATAGAGAAAATACCCGCCGAGCGCCCCCCTGGGTTGAAGGAGCGACCACATCGGAAGCACAGACGCCACGAGACAATACGCAAGAATGATGATGCCCCATGTTTTTTGCGATGTTGCCGGATCTTCGATCGGAAGCGATACGGGCAGGAACTGTCCTGCCCAGATGGCAACGCCGACCAGCGGGAGAAAGATCAGCAAGGCCATGCCCTCTTTCAGATTGGCGTATCTCATGAGAAGACCCATGATGATGGGGATAATGAGATACATAATGGATGAAGAGGCGATGGCGCTGCCGGTGACGGTTTCCCCGTTTTCCAGCGTAACCATTCCGACAAAAGAGCTTGCTGTTATATCCGTGAAAGCAATGATGACATACACGAGCGCAATCCAGACAAAAATCATAAAAAGGAACCATGCTCTGTTGGAAACGTTTATCCGGATGACTTCCGTGATTGAGCGTGCCTTGTGCCGGATGGAAGCGATAAGCGTGCCCATGTCATGGGTCCCGCCAATAAATATGGAACCGATAATGACCCATAAAAGAGCCGGAACCCAGCCGAACATAACGCTGGCCAAAATGGGGCCGTTGATGGGTCCGGCGGCTGCGACGGCGGAGAAATGCTGTCCCAGAAGCATGTTCTTTTTAGCCGGGACATAGTCAAGTCCGTCATTTATTTCTACGGCAGGCGTGATGTTTGTATCGTCCAGCCGAAAAACTTTTTTACTGAGAAATTTACCATAGGAAAAGTATGCGATTAAAAGGATAACACCGGCTCCGATAACAATATAAAGCACGTTCACGATTTTTTCTCCCTAACACTTTATTTAAAGGCAGAGCCGGATAGGGTCCGGGGAAAACCGGTCCTCGACTTTATCAGAGGACGCCTCTGTCCGTTTATTTTTACAAAGATACACTATTGATAAGGACTCCGCGGATTGGCGCAGGTTTGCTCATCATATCAGTTCAATATCCGTAATCCGACAATTTTGTCTGAATAAGCTCTGGTAAGATATTGACTTTTCAGTGGCAAACTATAGGAAGTCCTGTTTTAGATGTCAAGAAAATCTTGACCATGCAAATGCCGGGGATAACATAAATAATTGCTCCAAGGGATTTCGCGATGTTTTCTTTTATAAAGAAGGTTCTCACATTAATTCGAACAAGCCTGTAATTTGAATCGTTGAAGCAAATATTCAGAGCGTAGAGTGGCTATGAATTTCAATCTTGTTTTACCTCTGAATATCTGGTAGTCCTCACAAAGGGATACACGAATGGAAGAAATTCTCACGGTTTCGCAACTGAATAATAATATTAAATTTCTCCTGGAAGAGTCGTTTGATTTTGTTCTGGTGGAGGGAGAAGTTTCTACTCTGCGGCGGCCGCAGTCCGGGCATGTCTACTTTACACTGAAGGATGACAAAAGCCAGATTAAGGCGGTCTTCTTTCGTCCGTTTGGCGCCTATGTAAGACGGAACAATTTTGAACTGGAAGAAGGTATAAAAGTTTTATGCCGGGCGCGCCTCAACGTTTACCTGCCGCGCGGCGAATATCAGCTGGTTGTGGAATCGGTGGAGCCGCTTGGCGTCGGCGCTCTGCAAAAAGCCTTTGAACAGCTCAAAGCCAGGCTTTCTGCGGAAGGATTGTTTGATGAACGCCGCAAAAAACCGCTTCCTTTTCTGCCGGAAAGAATCGGTGTCATCACTTCCCCGACCGGCGCGGTGATCAGGGATATTTTGAATATAACCAAACGGCGTTTCCCCTCGGCGGATATCTTAATCGCACCGGTGCGCGTGCAGGGCAGCGAGGCGGCGGCGGAAATAATTCAGGCCCTGCGACGTTTGCATTCTCTGGAGAATATTGACGTCATCATCATTGCCCGGGGCGGCGGTTCGCTGGAAGATATCGCGCCTTTTAATGATGAGGCGCTGGCGCGGGAAATTTTCCGCTCCTCCATACCGGTGGTATCCGCTGTCGGTCACGAAACGGATTTTACCATTTGTGATTTTGTGGCGGACTTGAGAGCGCCCACGCCTTCCGCCGCCGCGGAATTAATTGTACCGGAACGTCTGGGATTAATATCTAAAATTAATACGCTTAAACATAGAATGATGTCGGGGCTCGGCCGTCATCTGGAAGATCACAAAGATCAACTCGCCTCGCTGCAGGAGAGACTGAAAGATCCGCGCCGGTTTGTGATTAATCTGAAAATAAATGTTGATGATTTCCGGGAAAGACTGGCGGCGGCCTTTTATCGTCAAAAACAAAACCTGGGCAATGAACTCAGGCAGCTGGAGTTGAGGCTGGAACACCAAAGTCCGGCGATGAAAATCAGAGAAAAGAAAATTTTATTAAAAAATATTCAAAAAGATTTATCGGGCAGTTTTTTACGCCATTTGGCTTTGCTCAAGGACAGGGTGCAAAAGGAGTCCGCCCTCCTGGAATCTTTAAGCCCTCTGGCGGTTTTGCAAAGAGGTTACAGTATTACAAGCCGCATCGCCGGCGGTGAGATTATCCGGCAGACAGACGACCTCGCTGTGGGCGATGATGTCAATGTCCGGTTGGCAAAAGGTAGTTTTAACGCTAAAATAGAGAAAATATTTTAGTGAGTTGGAATTTGCTTTCTGCTAAAAAGCAAATTCGTTAAAGAACTTATCACGTTTACGGGGGTCAGGGGCAATTATGGCCAGGGAAAAATTTGAAGACGCGTTGGAAAAACTCGAAGATATCGTAAAAAAAATGGAATCAGGCGATATGCCGCTGGAAGAAGCCTTGAAATCTTTTGAGGAAGGCATAAAACTCATCCGTTTTTGTTCCTCCAAACTGGAAGAGACGGAAAGGCGTGTCGAAATGCTTCTGGAAAAAGAAAATTCCTTGCAGGTAAAACGTTTTCAGGGAGACGACAGTGAATCAGGATGACGATTTATTCTTAAAAGCGTATTTGGAGGACAGACAGAGCATCGTGGAAGAGGCGCTGCAGCGTTACCTTCCGGAAGACGGGATACCCGCTGATATCTATAAAGCGGTCCGCTACAGTGTTTTCAACGGAGGAAAACGAATCAGGCCGATTCTCTGCCTTGCGGCGGCGGAAGCTGTCGGCGGCGATTTGGCCCCGGCCATGCCGGTGGCCTGTGCCCTGGAATTAATTCATTCTTACTCTCTCATCCATGACGATTTGCCGTCCATGGATAACGATGATTTCCGGCGCGGCAAACCTACCTGTCATAAAGTTTTCGGAGAAAATATGGCGATCCTGGCCGGCGACGCCCTGCTCACAGAGGCTTTTGTCCTGCTATCCCGCGCGGAAAAAGTCATGTTTTCCGCGGAAAGGCGTCTGGCGGTCATCCAGGAAATCGCGAATGCTGCCGGCATCGCCGGTATGGTGGGCGGTCAGGCCCTTGATGTCATTTCGGAAAAAATTGGAGCTGATGAAAATACGCTGCGGGAAATTCACCGGCGTAAAACGGGAGCGCTGATTGTCGCCTCGGTAAAAGCAGGTGCGATGATTTTCAACGGGGGAAAAGAAAAAATACAGGCTCTGACCGAGTACGGGATGAACATCGGACAAGCTTTCCAGATAGCGGATGATATTCTGAATGTGGAAGGGGACAGTGAATTGATGGGCAAGGGAACCGGCAGCGATGCCGCCCGCAATAAACTGACTTATCCGTCGCTGATGGGCATGGAAAAGGCCAAGGAGAAACTGGCCGGACACATCGAAGCGGCCATAGCCAGCCTGTCCGGTTTTGACGACAGAGCCATGCCGCTTATAGTAATCGCGCGCTATATTAAGGAAAGAAAATCATAAGCGCGTTTTGATGGGGAAGGATTTAGTTTTGGTAAAACAACCGGAAAAAGTGGATTACAGTGTTCTGAAAGACGTTAATTTACCCTCTGATATTCGCGGACTGGATATTGCACAACTCAATACGCTCGCTCAGGAAATAAGAGAACTGATTATTAACACCGTCGCCTCCCGCGGCGGACATCTGGCATCGTCGCTGGGCACCGTGGAATTAACGCTGGCTCTCCATTATGTTTTTAACACGCCGCAGGATAAACTGATCTGGGATGTCGGCCATCAGGCGTACACGCATAAAATAATCACCGGACGCAAAAATGATTTTGTCAATTTGCGCAGACAAAACGGCATCAGCGGATTTCCCCGAAGAGAGGAAAGCCCTTACGATGTCTTTAATGTCGGACACAGCGGAACATCTATTTCCGCCGCCGTTGGATTTACCGAAGCCGGTTGTCTGAAGGGAAATAAAAACAAGATTATCGCTGTGATCGGCGACGGTTCGATGACTACGGGGATGGCCTTTGAAGGATTGAACTGGGCGGGTGACCGGAAGAAAAATATGATCATCGTTTTAAACGACAACGAAATGTCCATTTCTTCCAATGTCGGAGCGATGTCTTCCTACTTAAGCCGGGTGATGACCGGTCATAAAATAACCACCCTGAAAGCGGATATTAAAAAATTTCTCAACAGCATTCCCGGCGTCGGCGGGGATATGATTAAATTCGCTCAAAAGATAGAAGAGATCCTCAAGACCCTGATGGTTCCCGGCGCTCTTTTTGAGGAACTGGGCTTCACTTATGTAGGGCCGCTGGATGGACATAACTTGAATTATCTCATCAGGAATTTTCAGAATATCAAGGGAATGACCGGCCCCGTGCTTGTTCATGTCATCACGAAAAAAGGCAAGGGTTACGAATTTGCCGAGGAAGATCCGCTTGACTTTCATGGCGTGGCTCCCTTTGACGTGGAAACCGGTCAGGCTATTTCTTCGCCTTCCGATATTCCGACTTATACAAAAGTATTCGGAAAGACTCTGGTGAAGCTGGCCCGCGACGATTCCCGGATTGTAGCCATTACCGCCGCGATGTGCGAGGGCACCGGTCTTAATCCGTTCAGCCGGGAATTTTCTAACCGTTTTTATGATGTGGGTATTGCGGAGCAGCATGCGGTGACTTTTGCCGCCGGTTTGGCGACGGAAGGACTTATCCCGATTGTGGCCATTTATTCGACGTTTCTGCAGAGAGCCTACGATCAGATCGTGCATGATGTCTGTCTGCAAAAACTGCCGGTTGTTTTTGCCATTGACCGCGGCGGACTGGTCGGCGAAGACGGCGCCACCCATCAGGGACTTCTGGACTACTCTTATTTACGCTCCATTCCCAACATTGTGGTCATGGCGCCTAAAGATGAAAATGAACTGCAGCATATGCTCAAAACTGCCGTTGGCTGTGGACAGCCGGTTTCTCTGCGTTATCCGCGAGGCAAAGGCGTCGGCGCCAATCTGGATGAAGAACCGAAAAGCCTCGAGATCGGGAAAGGCGAAGTGCTGCGGGAAGGATCCGATTTGGCGGTCATTGCCATTGGCTCAACGGTAAAACCGGCTCTTGCCGCGGCTGAACGGCTTGCTCAGGAAGGATTTAATGTAAAAGTTGTTAATGCCCGTTTTGTGAAACCTCTTGATGAAGAACTGATTCTGGAAACGGCGATGTCCGTCAATAAAATGATTACGGTTGAAGAAAACATGCTTCAGAGCGGTTTCGGCAGCGCCGTTCTGGAATTGCTGGCCGAAAAAGGAATTACAAATGTTGTGGTCAAGCGTCTGGGCATCCCCGATGAATTTGTTAAACATGCCACTCAGGCCCAGCAGCGCCGCAAGTACGGTATTGATGAAGAAGGTATTATCAGTGCGGCAAAGGAAATGCTGGCAAAATAATCGAATTTGCTAAATCCCAAATCTTGCTTGTTTCATGATGAAATGAAAGCAAGATGGCATAAATAAACATGGCCGTTAAAAAAGTTCGTTTGGACAAAATGCTGGTCGAGCGCGGGATCGCGCCCACGTTGGAAAAAGCGCGTGCGCTTATTCTGGCCCGGGCGGTGAAAGTTGATGAAACCTGGACGGATAAGGCGGGAGCGTTGGTCGCTCCTGATGCCGAGATACATGTCAAGGGAGAAGATAATCCTTATGTCAGCCGCGGCGGGTTGAAACTGGCCGGAGCATTAAAAGAATTTAATCTCGCTGCCAAAGGCATTGTCGCCCTGGATGTCGGGGCTTCCACCGGAGGGTTTACCGATTGCCTCTTGCAGAGCGGCGCCCGCAAAGTTTACGCGCTGGATGTCGGATACGGCCAGTTGGCCTGGAAGTTGCGCGAGGACAGGCGCGTGGTGGTTATCGAACGCACCAATATCCGTTATTACGACGGCGCTGAACTGGATGAAGCAATCGACCTCGCGGTCATCGACGCGTCTTTTATTTCGTTGAAAACGGTGCTGCCCGCGGTTTTGAAATTGCTCGGGGACAAAGCGCAAATTTTAGCCTTAATTAAACCACAGTTTGAAGTCGCCAAATCAGAAGTAGGCGAAGGGGGTGTGGTCAGGAATTCCATCATCCATGATCGTGTGGTGCGCGATATCCGTGATTTTTGCGAATCCCTTGAGCTGGATGTTGAAGGAACCTGCGCCTCGCCTGTGTTGGGGCCGGCAGGCAACCGGGAATTTTTTATCCTGGCGCGGAAGAAAGTTCAGGGGTCAAATCTTTATTCTTGACAATTCACTCCGGGTGCAGTAGGAGCATGGTCATGAGCCGACCATTACGAATCCAATATCCCGATGCGTCTTACCATGTCACCTGCCGGGGGAACGAAAGACGACAGATCTTTCGCGACCTTGACGATCAAAAGACATTTTTTCGTCTGCTGATCCGTTCTCTGGATATCTTCGAAGTTCATCTTTTGGCTTATGCCCTGATGTCCAATCACTTCCATCTGCTGGTCTGTACGCCGAAGGCCAACCTATCCGAATTCATGCGTCATTTCAACATCAGCTACACGGGCGCCTTCAATCGGAAATATAAGCGGTCGGGACATTTATACCAGGGCCGGTACAAGGCTTTTTTAATTGACGGGGACAAATACCTTTTGGCTGTATCAAGATATATACATTTAAATCCGTTAAGAATGAAATCGGGAAAATTATCGAGGCAGAAATGGCAGGCGTTATTAACCGATGCCACGACAAGTT
>JAJFTS010000134.1 GCA_021372815.1 Deltaproteobacteria bacterium
CTGCCCACGATCAGTATTTTTTTATCGGAGGATGCCTGAAAGATGGCGTGAGCCAGTTCCTGACAGGTATGTGCATCCTGATCTCCCATCACCAGAGGCACAAAAGGAAATTCGTCCAGTGCGACCTGCAGGAAGGGAAGCTGAATTTCCACGGAATGCTCCTGCTGATGAGCAGCCGGAAAATCCGCTACCATCGGAGTTGCTTTTTTTATTTTTTCCGCCAGATCCCGGGCAACAGGAACAATCCCCAGAGGTGTTTCATAACCGCCCCCGCTGAAAACAGACACGCCATGAAAAGCAACACGGTGGCTCGGTCCGACAACGATAACCGCATCATACTTGTTTCCACGGATAAGCTTGTAAGCATGGGCAGCGATTTCCCCCGAATAGACATAACCGGCATGGGGAGAAATTAACCCCACAATCTCTCCTTCCAATTGCACCGGAGATGCTGATTTAAAATAATTCTCGATATCCTTTTTCAGGATGGAAGGATTTTCGGGATACCAGGAACCCGCAATGATTGATTTTTTTATGGCATTCATGATTTCTTCACCTGAATCGCCAGACGACTCCGTGCGGCGTATCCGAAATATCAACACCAAGTTCAGCCAGCTTTGCTCTATAGGAATCTGCCTCTTTCCAGTTACGAGCGTTTCTGGCCGCTTCTCTTTTATCGATCAATTCCTTTATTTCTTTTTGAACGACCTGCTTTTCAAAGTCCATGATTCCCAAAACTTCGTTAATATTGTCCATGGCCGCCAGAATTTTCCCGGCATCATTTTTATTGATCAAGCCGTTAGTCAAAGGAGAATTAACTTTCCCGATAAAATTAAACAACGCAGCCAGCGCACCGGCAATATTAAGATCATCATCCAGGGCTGCCATAAAATCATGTTTAAGGTCGTAGATCAGCTGATCTGTTTCCGCAAAATTATCCTGTCCGTTACTATTTACAGCGTTGAGCCGGGAAATAAAAGTATTTATTTTCTTAACCGTATTTCTGGCCGTCTGCAGCGCTCCATCCGAATAATTAACCGGTTTACGGTAATGCACACCCAGCAGGAAGAAACGAACATCTCTGCCACTGTATCCGTTTTGCCTCAACCGGGCCAACGGCAGCGTATTATTCAGAGAACGTGACATTTTCCGGCCTTCAACCATGACCAACTCGGCATTCATCCAGTAATTGGGACCGTTATGGCCGGAAAAAGCTTTATTGATGGCTAAAACATTTTCGCAATGCGGAAATGTCTCATCCGCTCCACTGATATGAATATCATAAGTCGCGCCCAGATACTTATTGGATATGGCGGCACATTCCAGATGCCAGCTTGGTCTTACATTCCCCCATATGGTCTTATAATAAATGCCTCTTTTTAACTCTCCCAGACTTGATCTCTTCAGCAGAGCGAAATCCGCCGGACTGTCTTTTTCATAATCATCAAGATCAATTGATTTTCCCTGCCTTGTTTTTCCCAAATCTATTTTGGACAGGACACCATAGTCGGCCAGTTTGGCAATATTGTAATATACTGAATGCAGTTTTTCATAGGCGAAATCCTTATCGACCAGTTTTTCCACAATCTTCAACATCGCATCAACATTTTCAGACGCTTTAACATAGATGTTATCCGGACGAATATTCAGAAATTGCGTATCCTCCATGAAAATCTGCAGATATTTCCGGGAATAATCGGCAAGCTCCATCGATTCTTTTTCCGAACCTTTTATTGATTTGTCTCCGAAATCAACAATATCCAGAACGTGTTTTATCTTGTATCCTTTATAAACCAGATAACGGCTGAGCAGATCGGAAACCACCAGACGCCGGTAATTCCCCAGATGAGGTGTATTATGAATCGTCGGTCCGCAGGTTCTGATGCTTACCTCATCGGTTTTAACCGGATTTAAAAGAGTCTTCTGTCGCACGAAAGCGTTATAAAGATTAAAATCAGAAATTTCTTTTTTAAAAGCAAACAATTGCGTACTTAAATACCGTTCTCCCCCGTCAGGAAGAATAACAACGATCAGTCCCTCTTCCATTTGCTGCGCCTGCTGCACGGCCACAAACATGGCCGCACCGGAACTCATTCCCGCAAAAATCCCTTCCTCCCGGGCGAGCCTCCTGGACATTTCAAAGGCGTCTTCATCCTGAATGTTGACCTTTTCATCAAGCATGTTTTTGTTGAATATCCCCGGACGGTAAGACTCCCGCATGTTTTTTAATCCCTGTATCTTATGCTGAAGATAAGGTTCGACGCCGACAATTTTTATCTGCGGGTTAAGTTCTTTAAGCCTTTTGGAAATTCCCATCGCTGTGCCGCTTGTGCCGAGAGTGGCTACCACCGCAGTAACCTTGCCATCCGTTTGGTCCCATATTTCCTGCGCTGTACCGTAATAATGAGCGGCTATATTATCCTCATTATTGAACTGATCAGTGCCGAAGTATTTATCCGGATTTTCGCGCAACATTTTATACGCTACTTCAATAGCGCCATCGGTGCCTTGATTGGCCGGAGTAAAATATAGTTCAGCCCCCATGGCCCGTAAAATCTTCTTTCTTTCCTCACTGGCCGATTCCGGCATCATCAGACAAAGTTTATAACCCTTTACCGCAGCAATCATCGCCAGTCCGATGCCGGTATTGCCGCTGGTTGCTTCCAGTATAATTTTATCGTGTGTCAAACTTCCCCTTTTTTCCGCATTTTCAATCATAAACAACGCGGTGCGATCCTTGATGGATCCGCCGGGATTGGCGCTTTCTATTTTTGCCAGAATTTTCACTTTTTTATTGGGATTGAGCCTGGTGATTTCCACCAGGGGAGTATTGCCGATGCCTTCAATAATGTTTTTATAAAATTTGCTCATATATTAACCCTGTAAAATAAAAAAACCCGGTATGGGTTGAAGAATATCATTTTTTCTTTAAAAATCAGTTAGACAGAGATTTTCATTAACTGTCCATTTTCGGGAGAGGAATCTTTATAAACTGTACGCCTTCCTCTTTCAAGTTTTCTTCCTCTTGAGGCGTCGTCGTGCCCTTGATGTTTCTTTTTTCTTCATCTCCACAATGTATCTTCAAGGCAACTTCGGCAAATTTATCGCCTACATCCTCGAAATTTTTATCAATATATTGATGTAACATTTTTAAGGCTGCAGACGGAGAAATTTCTTTATTCTGCAATTTGTTTTCTGCCCGGGATTCCTTTCCCATAATTGTGATTGAGGACGGTATTATTTCGATATTCGAACTGTTACACACCGGACAGGAAACCAGTTTCTGAGAATTCTGCGCAATCCATGTTTCCCGGTCCTTGAACCATCCCTCAAATGTGTGCCCTTTTTCGCATTTCAAGTCATAAATAATCACAATAAACATCCCTTTTATTAAAAAATTGCGTAATTTATAGCATGCCCTCGGATAAAATACAATTATATATAAAACAAGGAGCCATTAAAATGTTCCTAAATTAATTTTTTCACAATTTATTGATTTTTTTTGCCGAATGAATAAAAAAAGTGGACAATTGGAAATAAATTTTATATCGTCCGTTCCGTGTCGGGATGTGGCCCAGCTTGGTAGGGCACTGCGTTCGGGACGCAGGAGTCGCGCGTTCAAATCGCGCCATCCCGACCATTTATTTGAATTGCTAATGATGCAGATGTAATAGCCGTATAAAAATCAACCGACAACGGATGCGAGTTTAAAGATCGGCAGATACATAGCGACAATCATCCCACCGACAACGCCACCCAGAAAAACCATCATGACCGGCTCCAGCAAAGCGGTCATCGCATCCACGGCGACATCAACTTCATCGTCATAAAAATTGGCAATTTTAGACAGCATTGAATCCAATGCGCCCGTCGCCTCGCCGACCGCTATCATTTGCACAACCATGGGAGGAAATATCCCCGTTTTCGTAAGAGGTTCCGCTATCGACTGCCCTTCACTGATACTTTGTCTCGTATCCATCAGAGCTTTTTCGATAACCACATTACCGGAAGTTTTACTGACAATGGACAAACCTTCCAAAATCGGAACTCCGGAACTCATCATCGTAGATAAGGTACGCGAAAATTTGGCTACAGCAACCTTTTTCAACAACTCTCCGAAAACCGGAGACTTCAGCATAAGCGAATCAATCGTCCACCGCCCCTTTTCCGTCTTGTAAAATCTGACAAAAGCAATATAAATCACAACCAATATGGCGATCATAAATATAAAGTAACTCTTGGTAAACTCGCTGGCTGTAATCAAGGCTGCGGTAAGCGCCGGCAATTCTCCTCCCATACCTTCAAACATTTTTTGAAATACGGGAATGACTTTCAGCAGCAACAAAGCGACAACCGCCAATGAAATAACCAAAACGGCTACGGGATAAGTCATGGCGCCTTTAACACGTGCTTTTAACTTCATCGCTTTTTCCATATAATTGGAAAGACGTTCCAAAATAACATCCAGGATACCCCCCGCCTCGCCGGCAGCAATCAAGTTTACAAAAAGTTCATCAAATATGTCGGGGTATTTTTTCAAGGCATTGGTCAAACTCGTACCGCCCTCGATATCCTCTTTTATCGAGCGGATAATTTTAGCAAAAGCTTTATTCTGTTCCTGCTGGGATAAAAGATCCAAACACTGAATAAGAGGAAGACCGGCATTGATCATCGTGGAAAAAATACGGCAAAAAACCACTACGTTTTTTTCTTTAATTTTTCCTTGCAGAAAAGGCAGGTATTCGAGAAGATCTTTAGGTTTTTTCTTTACTTCGATGGATTTGAATCCCTGACGTCGTAAA
>JAJFTS010000170.1 GCA_021372815.1 Deltaproteobacteria bacterium
GAAAAGATATCGATTGTTCCTCCCCACGAAAAAATATATCAGCGCCTGGGCTACAAAAAAAGAATTTCTTCAATTTCATCAAGTCAGCAAAAAGAAACGGACTTCTTTATCCATGAAGCTTCCTCTTTGATTGCGCTTCAAGGGATGTTTTTGCGTCTTCCCATCGATCATAATGACGGTAAAAGAATACTTCTGGGAGAGAATTTAACCTTCAAAAGCGAAAAATTAGCCGTTTTCCTGCGTGATTGCCGGGAAATGATCCTCATGGGAGCAACGGCCGGCAATGCCATCATGGAAGCAATCAAGGGGAAAACCCGTCAGGATGATCTGGCCGCGGCAGTCGTTTACGACGCCACCGCGAGCGAAATGACCGACGAGGCGCTCGACTGGATCATGGATTATTTTAATCAGCTGCTGCGCCGCGAAGGCAAGTCTCTTTTACCGAGGCGCTTTTCCGCCGGCTATGCCGATTTCAATCTTGAAAATCAAAAAATAATTTACGAAAAACTTCAAATGGAAAAATTCGGGGTTAAAATCAATCCCAGCTTTATCCTCATCCCGGAGAAATCCGTTACCGCCATCGGCGGCATCTGCTGATCAAAATCAAAAAATCTTACTTGCCAATTCAAAAACACTGTAATAGTATTATCAAAGTGTATCGGGTTCTTCTGGATTTGTTCGGAATTTCAACTGTTTGATTTCTATTATCACGACCACTACAACGGCATCATTAAGGATCAACCTATGGAGAAAGGTAATGCGTTTGAAATCGAAAATCAGCCTTCGCTTAGGATATTAGTAAGCGAGAATTCGGAAGACGACATACTACGGGTGATGCGTGAACTGAAAAAAGGCGGATACCATCCCGTATATGAAAGAGTGGAAACCGCCGCTGCAATGAAAAAAGCCTTGCTGGATAAACAATGGGACATTATTATTTGCGATTATAACCTGCCGAAATTAAAAGCTCCCTTGGTCATTGCCCTTTTAAGGGAAACAAATACCAATGTCCCTCTCATCATTATATCCGGGATAAACGGCGAGGAAACAGCTGTCGAATGTATGCGCTTGGGCGTCCAGGATTATATTATGAAATCAGACTTCTCCCGTCTTTGCCCTGCTGTTGCCCGGCAACTGGAAGAAGCAAAGACCAGAAATAAGCAAAGGCAGGAAAATTCACAAAGTGAAGCAGCCCTCGAAGCTCTGCGCCAGAGCGAGGAAAAACATCGAACCATTCTGGGAAATATTGAAGAAGGTTATTACGAAATAGATCTCAACGGCAATTTCATCTATTTCAACGGCTCCATGAGCCGAATTCTCGGTTATCACCGGGAGGAATTGATAGGCATGAACAGCCGTCAGTGCACAGACGAAGAAAATGCTAAAAAACTTTTTAAAACATTTCATGAAGTTTATAAGACGGGAAAGTCAGCCAAAGGATTCGATTGGCAAATCATCAGAAAAAACGGAACAGAAAGATATATTGAAGCCTCAGTATCCCTGCAAAAAGATGCCTCAGGCAAACCAAAGTATTTCAGCGGTATCGTCCGGGATATCACCGAACGTAAGCGGGTCGAATCGCAAAGAGAAGCGGCACTTGAGGCGCTCCGTAAAAGCGAAGAATTATATACAAAACTGGTCGCTGCCATCCCTGACGTGATTATCCGCACCGACCTCGAAGGCAATATCCTTTTTGCAAATGATAATACGCTTAAACTCGGCGGTTATCGCCGGGAGGAAATCGAAGGCCAGAGCATGATTAAATTTATCGTTCCCGAAGATCGGGAAGATGCCATAAAAAATTTAATGCTCATCATGAAAAAGAAGATAAAACCAAGAGAATATAAATTGCTGATAAAAGACGGAGGGGCAATCCCCTTCGAAGTCAACGGAGATGTATTGCGAAATAAAGATGGAACTCCTTTCGGTGCTGTTCATGTGGGTCGGGACATCAGCGAACGTAAGCGGATAGAAAAAATAATGCGCGAGAATGAGGAGCGCCTGCGCGGAATCACGAAAAACCTGCCGGGAATCATTTTTCAGTTCTACGCAAAAGACAATGGCGCATACGGCATCAGCTACGCCAGTGAACGTCTGACGGAATTTTTGGGAGCAGGGGCAAACACGGACAACCTTTTTTCTCTATTCCTTTCCCAGATCCATGAAGAAGATCGGGACCGATTTCTTGCGTCCATGAAAACAGCCGTGGAGGAAGGAACATCCTGGAATTTCGAAGGTCGATTTTCTGTGATAACGACGGGTGAAATGATCTGGTTTCAAGGACTGGCCACCCCGTCGCGCGATGAAGATCAAATGGTCTTTAACGGGATTTTATTGAATATAACCGAACGCAAACTGGCGGAAGAAAAATTTCATAAAATTTTCATGACAACGCCAGACTGTATAGCAATTACACGGATGAAGGACGGGCTCCTCATGGACGTCAACAATGGATTTGAGGAGATTACCGGATGGCCGAGAAGCAAGGCCCTGGGAAAAACCTCTTATGAAATAAATTTCTGGAATGATACAGCCGATAGAGCTTTCATGATCAATGAATTGAGGTCCGGCAGGGATATCCTGCATCGTGAATTTGAATTCAGACGAAGTGACGGCTCCGTCCGTGCCGGTATCTACTCCGCCCGATCCATCAAAATCGATGGTGAAGCATGCCTTATTTTTATCTTGCAGGACGTAACCGAGCACAAGCGAATGGATGCAGAACTTCAACGCACCCTGGACAGCCTCCGAAAAGCATTCGGCACGACCATTCAGGTCATGATATCCGCTATAGAAATGAGAGATCCCTATACGGCCGGTCATCAAAAAAGGTGTGCGGACATAGCCAGAGCCATCGCGACGGAGATGGGATTCGCCCAAGAGAGAATTGATGGAATCCGCATGGTAGGGACCATCCACGACATCGGCAAATTATCGGTGCCGGCAGAGATATTGACCAAACCCACCAAACTGACAAAAATAGAATTTTCCCTGATTAAAGAACACTCCCGGAGCGGATACGACATGTTGAAGAACATAGAATCCCCGTGGCCGTTGGCGGAAATAATCTATCAGCATCACGAAAGAATGAATGGAACCGGTTATCCCCGAAAATTAAAAGGGGATGAAATTCTGATGGAAGCCCGGATTATGGCCGTGGCCGACGTGGTGGAGGCGATGTCGGCCCATCGTCCTTACCGTGCGGCGTTGGGCATTGAAGCAGCTCTTACGGAGATCGAAAAAAACAGGGGGATCCTTTATGACGATGCCGTGGTCGATGCCTGTTTGAGATTATTCGGAGACAAAGGGTATAAACTTCCCTGAGCTGAGCAGTGCGAAAATGTCGATCCTCAAGGCGATGTAAAGTTACTCACTTCCTCCTGATAAGATTCCGTCAAATAAAATTATTACAAGCGCCGGACAAGCTTGTTTGTCACAGAAATATTCTAAAAAGTGGCATGGGTTGATCATCAGCCGACAAAGCATCCTGTGATGTTGTGTTGGAATTCAACGATTTGACATACCTTGTCTTTGACGTTATAAAATATAAAAGGGTAATAACATGGTCAAAAACACTGAATCGGAAATCGGCAATCCCCGGTTGCTGCGGGCGCTGGTGGTTGATGACTCGGAAGACGATGTCCTGCTTATCATACGCACGCTCCAGAAAGGCGGATACAAAATTCAGTTTGAACGCGTTGAAACCGCCCAAACGATGAAAAAAGCCCTCCGGGAGAAACAATGGGACATCATTCTTTGTGATTATAAAATGCCTGATTTCAGCGCGCCCTCCGCCATTTCCTTATTAAAAAAAGAAGCTCAAATAAATATTCCCTTTATCATCATATCGGGCGTCATCGGCGAAGAGGCAGCCATCGACTGCATGCGTATGGGCGCTCATGATTATATAATGAAGGGAAACCTGTCACGTCTTTGTCCGGCCATAAACAGAGAAATACAAGACGCAAAGTCCAGAGAAGAACAAAGGCACACAAAAGAGAAATTACAATACGAAGAACAATTGTTCAGTACTTTTACCGAACAGGATCCTGATTTGATTATTCTTGTAAATAAAGATTTTCAAATTACTTATACTAATCCTGCTGTGGAAAATTTTCTTGGAATAAAGAAAAAAGAAATCATTGGAAGTAAAGTATATAATTATCTTCACCCCGATGATTTTGAGCTTGTAACAGATATAGTTAATACTTTTATAAATGACAAAAAAACAAACATCAAGAATACCGAGTT
>JAJFTS010000186.1 GCA_021372815.1 Deltaproteobacteria bacterium
GCCGCGACGCCGATAAAGGACAATGACCAGGCGCCGGCCGCCGGATAGCCGTATTTTTGCAGCATACCGGCCAGGAAGACCAGTCCGCCTTCGGCGGCAATAGTTGCTATCCGATAAAAAATAACGCGCACACCGACAAACCCGGCCTGCTGCGGCGTGTCGAGCCCCAGCATGTAGAAACCGTCGGCGGCGATATCATGCGTGGCGGAACTGAAGGCCATGATCCAGAAAACAGCCAGCGAGTAGCGCACAAAATCAGTTGTGGGCAAAGTCAGGGCAACACAGCCGAGCGACGCACCAATGGCCAGTTGCATCGCCAGTATCCAGAAACGCTTGGTACGGAAGATATCGACAAACGGGCTCCAGAGAGGTTTGATGACCCAGGGAAGATAAAGCCAGCTCGTATAAAAGGCTATTTCGGTATTGGAAAGCCCCAGATCTTTGTAAAGCACAACGCTGACCGTCATGGCAATCGTGTAGGGAATGCTTTCGGCCAGGTAAAGGGAAGGAACCCATGTCCACGGACTCCGGCTCGTATTCATTCGCCTGCCTTTGTTGGCTTTGTTGACGATATTTTGCATTTTGCCTTTAATCAAAGTTTATAACTGGATTCACCCTAAAAGGGTACTTCGCCCGCCTTCGTACCCTAAAGGGCATCTACGACGGGAATGAAACTTTCAGTACAACTTCTTTATTTGCGCGCCGGTGAAGTAGTGCGCCAGGATTTCTTCCGTCTTGAACCCTTGGGACGCCATCACCGCCGCGCCGATCTGGCACAGGCCTACACCGTGCCCCCAGCCGCCCCCGGTAAAGATAAAACGGCTGATGTCTCCATCCGCGTTTCTCTCCACGGATACGACAAAAGCGCTGCTTAACAAATGGCTCGGCGAAAGCCAACGGCGAATTTCCAGTTCCTTGCCGACAATCATTGTTTTCTTCGTACCTTCAATTTTCAGCCGGGAGATTCTGCCGGACGGGCCGCGCTCCAATGATTCAATACTCCGCAAATCACCGAAATCAATTCCCGATTTCTTTCTGATAATCTCCTCCAGTTCTTTTCTTTCATAGACAACCTGCCAGCGGTAAAAATCAGGGGTTTCCTGATCAAACGCGGGTAAAATATTTTTCAGCAGATCCCTATCCCGCGTATTGCAGTAAGCAGGCGGCCTGCCGGACAGCCAACGCAATGCCTCGCTTTCCGACCGGACAGGCGAACGCGGTTCGACATCATCGCTCACATTGCTCAAATAATCATAATTTTTATCTTCCCAGGCCGTCGCAAATATTTCCGTCTGACCGCCGCAGCATTTGTAATAACGGGCATCGCAGATTTCTCCATCATAAACCAGAAAAAGTCCCCGTGTTTCTTCTATGGCCTTATGAACGTTTTCGGAAATAATTCTTGTTATTCCCTGATAGCGCTGGCAGTGGTCGTCGGCGCAGACATCGAATCCTTCATGGTCATTGATATCCTGCCAGGCAACAATTTCATTTTCAGTTTTGATTTGTGCCGGAGTTTTCACCGCCTTCTTTTTCGCCAGCATCGTCATCAGCCAGCTGCGGGCGGTTATTGCCTGCGCTTTCAAAAACTCCAGAGGTGCTTTGGCAGACATCTCCGAAGAAATAACGCTTTCCAGATAATCCTCCAGGAGGATTTTATTGATCAGATTAAAGGCGGAATCCGAACAGGCGGACACAAGTAATTTGCCGCGAAAGGATTGCTCCTGAGTCCGCTGCCAATGGAAATCAATCCCGATTTTCACATCGGAAACGGTAAAAAAAGCTTCAGCCTCCGGTGTCAGCAGGATTTCTTTCTCCCGGATGATTTCATTTCCCGAAGAATCTTCGAGCAGAAGTAATCCGCTATCCGCCCGGACCTGGATGCAACCTTCCAGCGTCTTTCCTCCGGGCAGGAAAAACCGCCCGGTCAAAAATACACGCGCTTCATTGTATTTCTGTATGAGAGCAACGCTAATTTCAGGTTCCCGATCTATCATGAATACTCCGGCTATCAACAGCTTTTTTCAAACACGAAACACGAGCATTTCTTATGATAAAGTTTTTTAGGAGGAAAAACGAATTTAGTCAAGCAAGTTATCCAGCCAAGATTGCCGATAATCGTTAATATAATGCTTGAACATCATAATTTTATCGTGTATGCATTTGGCGATGACGGTTATACCTCTAAATGGGGTTATAACCTCCGTTACGATAAATTATTCGGCTAATCGATTTCGATTCGTTCTGCTTTCGTAATTGGAGCTTCAAAAAT